>CAYNZI010000083.1:0-8030 GCA_964401565.1 uncultured Spongiibacteraceae bacterium | reverse complement strand
GGCATCATAGTCTTGCTCTGACACTTCATCGATTTTACAGCTGAATTCAAAACCCAAAATGGCGAATTCATCTAAGTATAATTTTTTACGGAGACGACGGCTTCTGATTATTTCGTTGCTCATGGTGGTTTGGCCTTTAAAGAATGGATTCGGTTGCCGAGCGGCGGGCGCGCATAATAGCAGTTTTTGAATGAGCGGGGAAATAGTTGGTTACAACCACCATTGACGTCGGGCGTCTTCGTTGTGGAAGGTCCAGGCCACGATGCGCGTCATTTTTTGGCCTTGTTGCATGTCTATGGTTTTTATCACGTCGACCTGTACCGACTCCAGCGCTCGATAAATTGCGGGCAGATTGTCTTTTTTGGATACTAGGCTGGTGAACCACAAACATTGACCCGCAATTCCGGCACTCTCTTTAATCATCTGAGTGATAAAGGCGACTTCACCACCTGGGCACCATAGCTCTGCGGCCTGACCGCCAAAATTTAAGACGGAGCTGGTGTCGAGCCTTTGATTAGTGCGAGGAAATTGACGTTTATCCCCTGTGCGCCCTGATCTCTTATGTGAATTTGCAGCCAAGCTTTTAATCTTGCGAGACGATCCCTCCGCCGCCTCTGCGGGTGAGCTATGAAAGGGTGGGTTGCAAAGCGTGGCATCTACTCGCTCCTGTGCACCTAACACGCCGCTAAAAATGTTCTGTGCGTTTGGCTTGCACACGACAGTCAATACGTCCTTTTAACCCTGGGTTGCTGGCCGCCAACGTCGCTGCCGACTTTACCGCCACCGGGTCGATATCCGTGCCGATAAAAGACCAGCCATATTGACGAGTACCAATGATCGGGTAAACACAATTTGCGCCCATTCCGACATCAAGAACCGTCACCTTTTTGCCGAAAGGAATTGTGTCGTCTGAACCTTTGGTATCACATTGCGCGTAGGATTCAGCCAAAATATCCGCTAAATAATGCAGGTAGTCGGCCCGGCGCGGGATGGGTGGACAAAGATAACCGGCCGGTATATCCCAGTAATCCACCTGATAGTATTGTTTAAGCAGTGCTCGGTTTAACAATCTAACGGATTGCGGGTTGGAAAAATCGATGGACGACTCACCATGAGAATTTCCACGAATTGCCGATGACAACTCCGGGCAGGCTATTTGGCAGTAACTCACAATTGGACATCGATCGGGACGAAGTAACCGTGACGGCTGCAGCGCTTGGTTCAGACGCCCCGGACGAAATACCTGAAGGCACTCGATTGTATGATGACGAAGGGCAAGCCAGTTGCGGTTTACAGGATTTCAAGCACGCTTTGCTGGGGTGGCAGACCTTTGTTGTTTGATCAAGAAAATGGGGGGCGCTAAAGAATGTATAGAGTCACTAGGATTAGTATCAATACGGCATGAGGAAAACACACAGTCGGCCGAATTGATTGGCGGACATACTCCTTGATTGAGATAGACCACTGAAGCCCCCCCTTTGATATTCGCGGTTGAATTGAAACTCACTCTCTTCACGTCCCTCTGAAATATAGCGTTCGAGCTGTAGCAGTCGTGCCTCTATGCGCGACTGAAACGTCTTCCAAATTGCATCTTGAAGCCATAACAGCACTAATGCCGAAACAACAAAAATAGTGAGAACATTAGATATTCCGGCAGTTAAAAACACAATAACGCTGAGTAGCTTTATATACAGAGAGTGCTTTTCATAACTATCAAACTGGTTCTGAAGTAAGCACCATTCTGTTCCAAATTTAATTCTGTTCATTTATTATCCTGATTGTATGGCGACATTTACCGTTTATTCAAACGCTGATGGCTCAGCATCACTTTTAATTCAAAAAAAATGATGGCGGACTATTCATTAGACCGAGGAATACAAAATTTCTCCCTTTCGCGACTATATTATCAAGAAACCTTCTCCTGATATTGCAATACCATACTGTATATCACTGGCAACACCAGTAGGTTTAACAACATAACCGTCAACATTCCCCCCAGCATTGGCGCGGCAATTCGATGGGTTACGTCTGAACCAGTATCAGTGCTTAACATAATCGGAATTAAACCGGCCATGGTCGAAATGGCCGTCATGGCTATGGGTCGTACACGCTGCGATGTAGCTAACAGTACCGCGTCCCTTATCTCATCAAGCGCCAAACGCGCGTGGGTTGCGCCCCTGCGCTTGAGTATCTCAGCATCAATGAAACTCAGTACCAGCACGCCAATCTCTGCTGCCATACCGGCCAGCGCGATAAAGCCAACCGCCACCGCAACAGACATGTTGTAATCATTGAAATAGATGAGCCAGATACCACCGACTAAGCCGAACGGAATCGATAGCATGACGATTAAGGGCTCGGTAACATTTCGAAAGTTCAGGTATAGCAATAAAAAGATAATCAGTAACGTTGCAGGAGTGACGATGCTCAGTCGCGCGGCCGCGCGCTCCATATATTCAAACTGTCCTGACCACGTCAGTGTGTATCCTGTTGGCATGGATACCTGCTGCGCTACAACCGTTTTTGCTTTAGCAACAAAACCACCGATATCCGATGTTGAAATATCGATATAGACCCAAGCATTGGGTTGAGCGTTTTCACTCTTGATAACAGGAGGACCTCGGTTATAGCTCAACTCTGCTAGCATCACCAAGGGAATCTGGGATCCTGTAGGCGTTGGCACTAGCACCCGTTTGAGCGTTTCTATATCACCTCGCAATTCTCTAGGGTAGCGAAGATTTACCGGGTAGCGTTCAAGGCCCTCTACCGTTTCCGTAATATTCATGCCGCCAATAGCACTTTGAATAACATCCTGAACTGCACCCACTGTTAGTCCATAGCGCGCAGCCCTTTCTCGATCAACGTCAATATCCAGGTAATAGCCGCCAACTGTTCGGTCACCAAACGCGGAGGTGGTTTCCGGCAATGTTTTCATCGCCTGTTCGATACTTTGGGCAATATCTTGAAGTATGTTCAGATCTGGACCAGATACTTTGATACCGACGGGTGTTTTAATCCCGGTCGACAGCATATCAATGCGGGTTTTTATCGGCATGGTCCAGGCGTTAGATAGGCCGGGAAATTGAATGGCTTTATCCATTTCATTCATCAGTTCCTGTGTGGTTTTATCGGGGTTGGGCCATTCATTTTCGGGCTTCAATCGCACTATCGTTTCAATCATCGATAAGGGTGCTGAGTCGGTCGCTGTATTTGCCCGTCCGACCTTGCCAAAAACACGCTGCACTTCAGGAAATTGATTGAGAATTTTGTCGGTTTGCTGAAGCAGTTCCTTGGCTTTAGTAATAGATATGCCAGGAAATGTCGTTGGCATATATAGTATGTCACCCTCGTCCAAAGGCGGCATAAATTCGCTACCCAGTTTCGAATAGGGGTAATAGGTGATCGCTAATAGTAGTGCTGCAATCAACAGTGTTGTTAACCGCCACTGCATTGCCAGTGTCAGCAAAGGTCTATGTACAGCGTGCAGCAACCGATTAGCCGGGTTTTTGTGCTCCGCGATAATGTTGCCGCGCAGTAAGTAGCCCATCATGACCGGTACCAATGTAATGGCCAATATGGCGGCCGCCGCCATCGCGTACGTGGCGGTAAAAGCCAGCGGACTGAACAAACGTCCCTCCTGCGCTTGCATGGTAAATATCGGTAAAAATGACACCGTAATGACCAGCAGAGAAAAGAACAATGCGGGCCCCACCTCACGGCTGGAATCACCAATGGTTTGCCAGCGTTCGTCGGCACTCAGCTCTGAACCTTTCTGCTCTCGCGCTTGGGCTAACCGCCTATGAGCATTTTCGACCATCACAATGGCGCCATCAACCATCGTTCCGATCGTGATCGCAATACCCCCCAGAGACATTATATTGGCGTTAAGTCCCTGTATTCGCATGACGATAAACGCCATTAAAATACCCAGGGGTAATGTGATAATGGCGACAAGTGCAGAGCGCGCATGCAGCAGGAATACCAGCACAACCAGGCTGACAATAGCCAGTTCTTGCAGCAGAGACGTGTTAAGGCTTTTCACAGCGCGATCAATCAGGTCGCCACGATCGTAAACCGGAACAATCTCAACCCCATCGGGTAAACCGGACTTCAACGACTCCAACTTTGCTCGGACTGCTTTAATCGTGGAGAGCGCATTTTCGCCGTAGCGCATAATAATAACGCCGCCAGCAACCTCCCCTTCCCCGTCTAAATCAACGAGACCGCGACGTAATTCCGGCCCGACCTGGATATGGGCTACGTCCTGTAAACGAATAGGTGTTCCGTTGCTATCAATCGCAACTGGAATCGAATTTAAATCCTGGATAGATTGAATATAACCCGAGCTACGAATCATATACTCGGTTTCAGCCATTTCGATCAAACGCCCACCGACACTTTGATTCGACGTTTTTATCGCCGTTTTTACCGTGTTGAGCGAGATGTTATATCGCTGTAATGCATTGGGGTCGACCTCCACTTGGTATTGTTTTACATAGCCGCCCACTGAAGCGACCTCGGCAACACCGTCGACGGTTTGCAGTGGATAACGTAGATACCAATCTTGCAGTGAGCGCAGTTGCGCCAGGTCATGCTGTCCGGTTTTATCGACCAAGGCGTACTCATACACCCAACCCACGCCGGTAGCATCGGGGCCTAATGTCGGTGTAATTCCTTCGGGTAGCCGGCCGCTGATATAGTTCAGTGATTCGAGCACCCGTGATCGCGCCCAATACATATCGGTATTGTCTTCAAAAATAATGTACACAAATGACATGCCAAAAAACGAATACCCTCTAACCACTTTGGTTTTTGGCACCGCCAGCATCGACGTAGTCAGTGGATAGGTCACTTGGTCTTCAACCACTTGTGGTGATTGCCCCGAGTACTCGGTGAAAACGATAACCTGCACGTCTGATAGGTCAGGGATCGCATCTAAGGGGACATTTCTATAGGCAAACAATCCCACCAAAGCGACGATCACGGTTATGATAATAACGAGGAGACGGTCGCGCAATGCGGCCGTGATGAGTGATTCAATCATGGGTGTTTCCCTCGTGCGTTCGCGGATTGATCTATCTCGTCACGTTTTGAATGCAGGGCATCTGACGTCATGGAATCTAGCATTTTTGCGGTGGCCTCACGTAGCTTTGACTCTGAATCGATCAGAAATTGAGCCGAGGTAATGACCTCTTCACCGGCTACAATCCCTTCCAATATCGCCACGTTCCCAGCAGATTCTATACCCAGCTTAACAAGTCGGGGCTCAAATTTACCGGGTGCGCGCACCACAAACACTTGCGCTTTGTCGCCCGACCGAACAATCGCTTCAGCCGGTATCACCACAGAGCGTTGTTGGCTATCAGCCTCGATCCGCACATCGGCAAACATATTCGGGCGCAACCGCTGATCAATATTGTCAAATACCATGCGCACTTTGGTGGCTGGTGTTTTCGAATTAGCATAAGGGTAAATGTAATCTACTGAACCCAAAAACGTTTTACCGGGCACGCCTGTCAGAGTCATTGCAACGGCATTACCTTCCCTTATCCAGGGTAATTCGTACGCGTAAATATCCGCGAACACCCACACTTGATCCAGGTTTACAATGGTGTAAAGCTCTGTTTTTGGGCTGACAAACTGCCCTGTCCTTGCGCCAATCTTTATCACTGTGCCTGCAGTGGGCGAGTGAATATGTAATGTTTTTTTTATGTCACGGGTTTTTTCCAGCTCATCAATCTGGTGCTTCGGCACGTCGAGTAAGCGTAATCGTTCCCTCGAACTTTCTACCAGATCTTGAGCACCCTGACGAATTTCTGGGATATTGCTATTCGCCGTTGCTGCCAGATTGTTCAGGGCTAGCAAATACTCCTGTTGACTCGATACCAGTTGCGGTGAGTAAATGCTGAGAAGAATAGCATTGGCTTCGATGGTATCGCCGGTTTTGTCAATTTGTATTGATTCTATCCAGCCTTCCACTTTAGGGTGTAGTCGGGTTATTGATGTTTCGTTAAAATCTACCCGGCCCACCGTCCTAATTGTTCGACTCAGCGTGCGTTGTTGCGCGATGGCAGTTCGCACACCTATATTCTGCACATTGGTTGGGTCAATCGTTACGGTCCCCGCTTTTTCAGGTGACGAACCCTCCTCTGCATAAACCGGAATATAATCCATACCCATAGAGCCTTTTGCTGGGGTTGGTGATGTAATCATTGGGTTCATCGGATTCCGATAAAAAAGCGGTTTTCTCTCCTTGATTTTTGTCGGGTCAGCGTGCGGAGAGCTGGAAAAAATGGCGAAATTGTTGGTCAGCCACCAGCCTCCTGTGAGACCAACGACTAGCATAAAAGTAGCCGTAGCTATCATTAACTTATTCATAGATTGCTTCCTCACCAACAGCCGCCTGTATGTTGGCTAATGCCTGTTTCGCTTCGCTTAATGATTTCCAATACTGCAATTCGTAGTTCAATAAAGTGACTTGGCTACGCACCAGGTTCAAAAAATCTACCTTGCTGACCTGATAACCTGCCAGCATTGATTGCACGGTTTGTCTGGCTTGCGGGACAATACCTGATTCAAACAAAGCCATCTGTTCAGCAGCTCTTCGGTAGTCTGTAACGGCGGTTGAAATTTCTGCTGATACCCGTCCTTTTTCGTCTAACATTGCATAGTGATTTTTTTCAAGTTCGCTGGCTTTTTGTCGTATGGCCTTGGATTGTTTTCTACTTGAATACAGGGGAACCTTGACACCGACCATTACTGAGACAAAATCGGCGCGCGACCCGTTCATTGGTGCGGGGTTATTGCCGGAGCGATTACCGTAATTAACGGCGACATTGAAATCTGGGTATTCATCGCGCTTTGCCAGATCCAGTCGTGATTGAGACGCGGCTACAGTTTGCTCTCTCTGTTTAAGAACCGGACGTCGGCTCTCTGCCATGTGATGGAGTTGATGCTCTTCCAAAATGGTAGGGAATGATTTATTCACCGTGCGTGGTAACCTTACTTTAGCGTTGGTGGGTCGATTCATCATGGTGTTGAGTTGTATGACCTGATTACGTCGAAGGGCTTTGAGCTGTATATTCTTATCAATGAGTTTGGACTGCTCCAGTTGAGCCAGCAAAACGTCTTGCTGTAAACCTTTACCGGTTTCATATTTAGTTTTTGCCACATCGATGAATTGCGTGAGTAAAGCTTGATTTTTTTTGATCGTGTTAATCGCATGGTCGAGGTAAAAAACCTGCCACCATTTTTTTTTGACACTGGCCATTAATGTTAATCGTATTTCGTCGACTGTATGGAAAGCGGCCTGGGCGTCAAACTCGGCGGCTTCTTCGCGTAGATCAAGTTTGCCAGGAAAAGGAAAGGCCTGGCTGATGCCAACCTGTAGTTGGGTCATAGGTTCCTGATCGCGGTCGAAGCTGTCAGTAGGAAAATTCATTGCGCCAAAACTCACCACTGGATCCGGTAAAGCACCTATTTGCGAAGGTATTTCTGACATTGCCCGATAGCGTGCCTGCATTTGCGCCAACCCCGGGTTGTTACTGACCGCTGTTTCAACGGCCTGAACCACCGTTAACAAAGAGCTGTCTGCAAGCGCGGGTAGCGAGTGTCCGAAAACAAGAAGTACCAGTGCGGGCACTGCCGTTAGCCATAGATATTTCGAATTTCTGTTCACCATTAACATAGCTCCACACACAGGCAGTTATCTACAGCCGATTGAGCAGTGAGGTATGTCATTGAGAGCGGTGTGCCATATACCTCTGACGGACTCAGTGATGAGATGGCAAAGCGTTCGTGCGCATGAGTTTCGTGCCTACATGAGTTCATATTGACCTCTTTTGGACGATTAGTGTTTGGCGACAAAATATTTTCGATGCCAGATTAAACGCATTAGATAGGCAATGTTCCCGCATAGCGATCGAGGGTTGTGTCGATCATCCCGATGCAAAGATGCCGAAAAACGATTGGCTAATCTAACTATTGATTCGTGTTGCCTGGATGGAGAATGCCCAAGCGTGCATTAAATA
>CAYNZI010000082.1:0-8030 GCA_964401565.1 uncultured Spongiibacteraceae bacterium | reverse complement strand
CGAGCTGGCAGCCTGTAAGTACGCAAGAATCCTGCGACCAAGATCTTTAACATCGGTCGCCCGCTCTTGCAGATATTCATCCTCCATGGTTTCGAAGGTTCGAACATGTCGAATAATAACCTTACTCAGTGCTCCTTGCGCCCATTCACCCTTGGCGATTCTTGCATCAACTTCGCCAGCCAGCGCATTATCGTCCAGCATATGTAAATAAACATCGAAAAGAGCCTGCTCCTGCGGGGCCAGTCGCCGGGAAAGCTTTCGCCCCAGAGCACGAATATCCTCCTTAACCGCTTCAATACATTCGTGGAAAAAGTCCCGCTCTTCCTCAATGTCTTTGCTTCGGCGCATCGGCACTGCATACAAATCGGACAGCGGCGCAATGATGACCGTTTGACCTATGGCGATACCAGGGGCCCCCGCGACACCACGAAACCTGGCACTGCGCTGCGTCTCTTGCCCCGCCTCAAGGGCGACAATAGAACCGGTGGCCTGCGCATGAGCAATAACCCCGGCAAGCTGAGCAGAAACAGTGACTAAAAACGCTTCATCGTCTTCGGTGAAACGCCGCCGGTCCTGTTGCTGCACCACCAGCACACCCAGTACGCGTCGCTGATGGATAATAGGCACACCCAAAAACGAACTAAATCTCTCCTCACCGATACCCGGCATAAACAAAAAGGCGGCATGTGCTTCGGCATGCTCCAGGTTGAGAGGTTCCTCTCTGACAGCTACCTGACCCACTAACCCCTCATTGCCAGCCATTGAAACCTTGCCGACAAAGTCTTTATTCAATCCTTGGGTAGCACTGAATACCAGTCGCCCCAAACTGGGCTCGCGAAGATAGACAGAACACACCTCAGTGCCCATAGCCCTGCGCACCCGCAATACAGTAGTATCTAGCACTGCTTGCAAACTATCTGCGGTATTGACCTGCTGGACAATACGACGCAAGGATTCGAGCATGTTCTTACGCATCATGGTTCCTGTTAGTGCAACTCTTTAGTAAATATGGGAATTACTGCCTAGCTGGTAAAATCACTGACTAATCGACTGTGCTTCGGTGCCAACTCCTTCAACGCCCGCCTATAGACTTCCCGTTTAAACGGGATCACTTGCCCCAATGGATACCAATAGCTAACCCAGCGCCAATGATCAAACTCAGGTTTATGATCCCTGTCGAAACGAATTTCACTGTCGTCCGATAACATTCTCAACAAAAACCATTTTTGTTTCTGACCTATACACAGAGGCTTGCTATCCCGACGCAATAATCTCTGAGGCAACCGATACCGCAACCATCCGCGCGTAGTAGCAATGACTTCCACATCTTTTTCGGTTAAACCTATTTCTTCTTCCAGTTCACGAAACAATGCTTGCTGAGGGCTTTCCCCTTGCTGAATACCACCCTGAGGAAATTGCCAGGCATCCTGCCCGACTCGCTTGGCCCACAAGACTTCACCGCGAGCATTAGCCAGCATAATACCAACGTTGGCACGAAAACCCTCTGAATCAATCAACAATAACTCCCTACGGTCTTACGACTACTTATTTTTTGTTTCTGGTCAGACGCCAACGGTATCACGCTGACAATAGATCGCTAAAGACACAATCACCGAACCAACCAAAACACTTGTAATAGATCGACCATTGTTCCACAAATAACAAGAATTGAGAAATCATCAAGCGACAAACGATCACCGCCACCGTATATTGTTGCGACAAAGGTGCATAAATGCCTGTAAATCAGTACTCTACGCATTCGCTAGCGCAGAGGTTAAACTTTTCCGCACCGACCAACCTATTGACAGGAATACTCAGTGAGCCTTGCTATATTCGATCTGGATAACACACTTCTCAAGGGTGATAGCGACCATGCCTGGGGACAGTTTCTGGTGAAACACGGCATTGTTGATGGCGAAGACTACCAACAACAAAATGATTACTTCTATCAACAATACAAAAATGGGGGGCTCAATATTGATGAGTTCCTGGCCTTTGCGCTGAAGCCTCTGTCGGAGCACAGCCAACAACAACTAAACCGGTGGCACGCGGAGTTTATGCGAGAGGAAATAGACCCTATTCGACTGCCAAAAGCGGAGCTATTGCTTGAAAAACACCGCTCCGCAGGTGACTTTCTTATGATCATCACCGCAACCAATCAATTTGTTACCGGCCCAATTGCCGCCAGCATGAAGGTTGACCATATATTGGCAACAGTTCCGGAGATAGTTGATAACGCCTACACGGGCAAAGTCGATGGCACACCCTGTTTTCAACAGGGCAAAGTGACTCGTTTGTATGAGTGGCTGACGCAGTCAGGCCGTGATTTAGAAGACAGTCACTTTTACAGCGACTCTCACAACGATTTGCCGCTGCTCAAACTCGTCGACCATCCGGTCGCTGTCGACCCAGACGACATTCTTGAAAAACACGCCCTCGAACAAGGCTGGCCGATTATCAGCCTTAGAGACTAAACTGCCTACCCGGTGGATATTCAACCCACGAAGCAGCGTTTATTCGAGGCATTCGACTAGCCCACGCGCCATTTAATTCGCGGGTAACACTCTGGCAAAAACAGCTTTCAAGTATTCTGTTTCTGGAATAGCGGGGTGTACGGGGTGGTCAAAGCACTGACCACCCTGCTCCAGTATCTGCAGGTCTCTATCAAGGTGACGCGCCGATGCGCGTAATATATCGTTTAACTTATCGCGGCCCAAGTGCATGGAGCAAGACGCAGACACCAACACACCACCCTTGCTCAGCAAGCGGATAGCTAACTCATTAATCCTGCGATATGCCTGCTCACCGCTCTTTATGTCTTTGCGTTTTGGAATAAATGCTGGCGGGTCAACAATCACTACGTCGTAACGTTCACCTTCATTGATTAACATTTTCATTGCTTCAAATGCAGAGCCCTGAATGGTTCCCACCTTGTCACTGACGTGATTAAGTTCGGCGTTAACATCAACACCATTCAGAGCGGACTCTGAGGCATCAATACAGCTAACCGACGCAGCACCAAAAACCGCGGCCTGCACTCCCCAGCCGCCAATATAACTGAAAACATCCAATACTCGCTTGCCGCGAACGTAGTCGGCAAGGCGCAGCCGGCTAGCCCTATGATCGTAAAACCATCCCGTTTTTTGACCACTAAATACAGGAACACTGAATTTAACGCCATTCTCTTCCATTGCTACCTGTTCAGGCACTTCGCCATAAACAACTTCCACATACTCTGGCAAATTTTCAGACGCCCGAATACGGGAATCATTTTTTAGCAGTATTCCCTTAGGCTTTAATACTTGTACCAGTGCATCAGTAATGTCCTGCTTCACCGCCTCCATACCCGCTGTCGCTATTTGAACCACAACTATGTCCGCGAATCGATCAACTACCAATCCGGGTAAAAAATCACTATCACCATAAACCAGCCGGTAATAGGGCTTGTCTGTCATCGCCTCCCTGAGGCTGAGAGCAATGTTAAGGCGATGTACCAGCAATGACTTATCGAGCGGGTAGCGAGTATCTCGACCAAATACGCGGCCACAAATCAAACTGTGGGGATTGATATACGCCAACCCCATTGCTTTACCTGCGCTATTTTCAACCAGTACCTGCTGCCCAGGATCAAAGTTTTTTAATGGCGTCGCCTGAACATCCACCTCATTGCTATAAATCCATACATGTCCGGCACGCAGGCGACGGTCGGCCTGGGATTTTAATTTCAGTACCGCGTGGCTAGATGTCATTTTTTTTACCTTATTGAAGGACACGCATTATATACCTGCCAGTCACAATGCCGCAGAAGTATTCGGCAGTGAACGGCAGTAACAATCGTAAGGAGGGATATTTTCACGCAAGACAACAACAGGGGCACACAAGGCACGATACAGACTTACCTATCGGCCTCACATGACCCATCTTGTTTCGCTATTCTTCGTCACATTGCGTGTCGTAGTCTTCAGCGCTCTTCAGATTTTCAAGCTCTGCAACGTCTGTTGGCTGCAGTTTATAAAACCAGCCGTCAACATACGGGTCGCTGTTAACGGTTTCAGGTGCTTCTTCCAACACCTCGTTAACAGCAATCACTTCTCCACTCACAGGTGCATAAATGTCCGAAGCTGCTTTAACAGATTCCACAACACCGGCTTCATCACCCGCCGACAGAACCGACCCAATCTCAGGACATTCAACAAAGACCACATCACCCAACGCTTCCTGAGCGTGATCACTAATGCCGACAGTAATTGTGCCATCATCGTCCAATCGAGCCCACTCGTGGCTGCTGGCGTATTTTAACTCGATAGGCGTGTTACTCATTGCTGAATCCTCTGGGACAAAAGATATCATAGAGGCTCTCTCTATGATCAATTCGACGCATTCTACATTTGAAAGAAAGAATTACAAGCCGGCATGGCAAATAAGCGACCAGCACGCACTTCTAGCGCCGAACAGATGCCCTGACCGCCAGTATCACGGGTAACAATCCCACTACAATCAACGACAATGCCGGGAGTGAAGCCCGCTGCCACTCACCTTCTGAGGTCAGTTCGTAAATTCTCACTGCCAATGTATCCCAGCCGTAAGGACGCAGCAGCAACGTCGCCGGCATCTCTTTCATCACATCAACGAAAACCAGAACCGCAGCTGTCAGTAATCCCGGACGCAACATCGGCAAATAAATGGTCCACAGCAAAGGCCAACCACTCACCCCCAGCCCCCTTGCCGCTTCGGGAATACTGACTTTAAGCTGTTGTAGACAAGAATCAACAGGGCCATTAGCCACCGCTAAAAAACGCACCCAATAAGCCGCAAGCAGAGCGAATACACTTCCCACCAGCATTTGCCGCGACGGTATACCCAACCACTCCATAACAGGCGCAATCATCTGCCGATCCACAGCAGCAAAAGACAGCATCACCCCTACCGCCAGCACAGAACCCGGTAAAGCGTAACCCAGAGAACCCATATCATAGAATGCGCGCATTTTTGCGCCTGCTGAGCGACGACTAAGCGCCAGGAGTAACGCCAATGACACAGTAATAAAGGCGGCGATAGCGCCCAGCATCAAGGTACGAGAGAGCAAACTCAGATACCGCTGGTCGACAGCCCCAAATCCTTCCAGCAGCAACCAGTGTACTAACTGCAGTACCGGCACTATAAACGCGATCGACAAAATGGATAGGCAAAACGTCGTTGCGGCGATAGCGGCGACCGGTGACAGAGCCTGTCGAAAACGATGTTGTTTGCGGGCGGATTGAGTGAACCGGCTATTGCCTCGACTTTTCTTCTCCGCTAATAAAGCGACTCCAACAAACAATAAAAGCAACGAAGCCAATTGTGCCGCCGCCTGCAAATTGAACAATCCAAACCAGGCTTTATAGATGGCAGTGGTAAACGTGTCGTAGTTAAAAATCGCCACCGTACCGAAATCAGCCAGCGTTTCCATCACCGCAAGTGAGGCCCCGGCAACGACAGCGGGTTTAGCCATTGGCAAAGCGATCTTAAAGAAAGCTTGCCGGCGTGTTGCCCCCAGCACTCGCGCCACTTCCATGACGTCACTGCCCTGAGAAAGAAAGGCACTGCGAGCCAACATGTACACGTAGGGGTAAAAGACTAAAACCAACACCAGTATTACGGTGACTTCATGCCTCACATCGAAATAACTATAGCGATCACCGAGCAGTGCATGCAGCCCCTGTTGCAAAGGCCCTGCAAAATCAAAAAGTCCCAACACCACAAAAGCGAGCACGTAAGCCGGCATTGCCATCGGCAACATTAGCGCCCAATCGAACCAGCGTCGCCCGGGGAACTCATACATCACCGTCAACCAGGCGAGACTCACACCCAATAAAGTCACTCCAACACCAACAGCGACCCCCAACACCAACGTATTGCGCAATAACGTCGATAGCTGGGTCGCATAAAGGTGCCGCCATACGTCAGTCTGGTCGGAGCTCCACCCCAGTAGTATCACTACTAACGGCACCATTGCCATCAACACCGTGGCAATAGCCGCAAATTTCGCCAGAGACTGGATGGTAATAGGCCAGCGACGATTTATGGTAACTGCAGTTGACCCCAATAATGAACGAGGCTGTGGCGTTGGTAACGCGGTTGACGAATTATCGATAACCAACTCGGTCCATCAATTTAACGGCCTGAATTTGTAAACGACCAGCCTCACCGACATTGATATCATCGGCAATGAATTCACCCCAGCTCGCCAATTCCTCATTCAAGGTCACCGACAAATTAACCGGATACTCCTGATTTAAATCCATAAGCATTGTCTGCGCCGCAGGGGAACTGAGCCACTCAATCAACTGCTGCGCTTCCTGCTTGTGCTTGCTTGCCTTCGTCACACCTGCACCCGAAACATTGATATGAACACCGCGACCATCAGAGCCTTCACCCTGCTGATTAGGCCAAAAAAGCGCCAAAGGCAATTCCGGATTCGACGTCATAAGACGACCATAGTAGTAAGTGTTCACTATTCCTACATCGCACAGGCCTGAAGCAATGGCTTCCATCACCTTCGTATCGTTAGAAAACGGATCCAACGCCAGGTTTGCAACCCACCCAGCCACAACGGCCTCTGCGCGCTCTTCGCCCAAAGCGGAAATCATAGTGGCGATCAACGACTGATTATAAACCTTTTTTGAAGTTCGTAGACACAGGCGATCATCCCAACCAGCATCTGCCAACGCTTCGTAAGTAGACAGTTCTGCAGGTGCTAATGTAGCGGTTGAGTAAACTATAGTTCTGGCGCGGATAGTCAATGCGAACCAATGGTTATCCTTGTCACGCAAATGAGCAGGGACATTCGCCGCTAGAACTGTCGACGTCAGTGGCGCCAACACACCAACCTGGGTTGCCTGCCACAAATTCCCCGCATCAACAGTCATCAGTATATCGGCGGGGGAATTGTCGCCCTCGGCTTGTAAGCGAGCCAGCAAGGGGCCCTCTTTGTCGGTAACGTAATTAACCGAAATGCCTGTTTGTGCAGTAAATTGATCAAACAAAGGTTTAATCAGGTGCTCTTTCCTCGCCGAATAGACCAGCAGCTCTGGCTGCTGCTCTAAAACGTCGGCAGTCGCTTGCTGAGCTTGTTCAACAGAGCTGTCAGCGGATCTCTCCCCGCAGGACAGCACAAAAAACAGGAGGGGAAATAGCAGAGAATACCGGACAGTCGAAATCATCACTTCAATCCTTTACAGGGTAAGGCCAATGGAATGCAAGAGATGATAATCATTATCATTACCATTTGCAACAATGTTACTACAAACCCATTGCCTGTTTCATGATTTGACGTTTTAACAACTTACTTTTATCAAGCCAGCGCAACCCTGAATTTCTTACCCACCGGACCGGCAGAGCCGTCTCCGAAAACAATCGTTTCAACCCTTCCATCCCGGCCATCATCGTCAAATTGGCACCCTTACGACGGCGCTGATAGCGCTCCAGCACCGTGATACTGCCGGGGCTTAGCCCGCGCTGCTGCGATCGCAATAACTCTTCACTCAATGCTTTTACATCCATCAAACCCAAATTAACGCCCTGCCCCGCCAACGGATGAATCGTGTGGGCTGCGTCGCCGATCAACACCAACCCTGGTTTTATGTAATCAACCGCATGCCTTTGCCTCAGCGGGAAACTGAATCGACGACTTACCGCCAGAATACTCCCCAACTGATATTCAAAAGCGGCAGCCAGCGCCTCGCTAAACTCATCATCGGTCAGAGACATTAAGTTTTCGGCATACGACGGAATCGCCGACCAAACAATAGAACAATAATGCGAGCCATCTTGCCCCGATGATAGAGGAAGAAATGCCAAAGGACCCTCAGGCAAAAACCGCTGCCTTGCTGTCTGCCCATGGGGGAATTCCGTTTTCACCGTTGCCACAATGGCTCGGTGATCATAATTCCACTCGCGAACAGCTATATGTTCCAATGAGCGGATTTTGGAATTGGCTCCATCGGCAGCGACAAGCAGGGATGTTTGTAGCTGCCGGCCATCATCCAGAG
>CAYNZI010000081.1:0-8093 GCA_964401565.1 uncultured Spongiibacteraceae bacterium | reverse complement strand
TGGTGTTTTCACGGATGTTGGCTAGTTCGCTGGGTATCGCTATCGTTGCTTTTGTTCCCCGGCTCCCTTCAGTATCACAAATTGGCTGGCTGGTAGCGTTGAGTGTATTGGCGCTGATCATTCAGCGGAAAGTTGTTTTAGCGACGCTGTTTGTGTTGGGTTTTTGTTGGGGCAGTACATACGGAATCGCCGTATCCCATTCCATTTTACCTTCTGAATTTGAATCAAAGGAACTCTCGGTGACAGGGGTTGTTGTTGGGTTGCCGCGCGCTAAATTTTCGAGAGGTAAACCCGCGCTACAATTTGAACTGGCAGTGGCAACACCGATATGTCATGCGGGGAGCTGTGTTTCCGGGGTAAAGCGTCTTAAACTAACCGCTTACGACGCCGGGGAAATGCTACCGGGTCAGACATGGCAGTTATGGGTCAAATTGAAACGCCCGCACGGAATGGCCAACCCCGGCGGCTTTGATTATCAAACCTGGTTGATACAGCAGGGCATTGGCGGTGTTGGCTATGTTCGATCTCATCCAGACAACCAACTTCTTTTTGACAATCTGTGGAACCTTCATCGACTGCGTTGGAATGTCTCCGCGACTATGGATTCTCGCATTGGCCATCTGCGATTTTCGGCACTGCTCAAAGCGCTGTTAATCGGTGATAAGCGGGCAATCGATAAACCGCTATGGGAATTGTTCGCGGCGACGGGAACAACTCATCTTATGGTGATTTCAGGTTTGCATATCGGACTAGTCAGTGGATTTATTTTTCTGCTTGTTCGTTTCTTTTTTGCCATTGTTGTCCCCTGTTATCGGGCAGAGTTTTGGGCCGCCGTAGCCGCTATTGCTTGTGCTTTCATTTACGCGCTGGCGGCAGGGTTTACCTTGCCGACCCAGCGTGCGCTAATTATGATCATTGTGGTTATGTTAACTATCATGTTTCGGCGCAATATAGCACCTAATTCTGGTTTTTCTATTGCCTTGGTCGCCTGTCTGATTGTTGATCCCTTGGCCGTATTGAGTCTGTCGTTTTGGCTATCTTTCTCGGCGGTATTTATTATTTTTTATAGCGCTACCGGGAGATTAGGCAACACTGCTGGGTCTGGGAAATGGATATCAACCCAGCTGTGGATTTTCATTGGGATGCTACCTGTACTGGCCATTCTGCTTGGCCGTACCAGTCTTTTAGCGCCGTTTGCTAACGTGTTGTTAGTGCCGCTGTTTAGTTTTATTCTGGTTCCGTTGAACCTGGTGGCCGGTATAGTGGCTATGTGCGGCGGTGATATAGCGGTGGAAATTTGGTGGTGGCTGGATCGTGGACTCACCGTCATCACCGGTTATCTAGAATGGTTAGTGAGCGTCGGTGGCCAGGGAATTATCAGCATCCCAGAGAGGCCGATACTGATGAGTGTTTTGGTCGTTATAGGTGTCGTCGTTCTATTGTTACCGAGAGGCGTGCCATTAAGGTGGATGGGGGCCATTTTATTGTTGCCTTTGTTTTTATATCGACCGCCTCAGCTCGCAGAGGGCGATGTGAAATTTACCGTGCTGGATGTAGGGCAGGGGTTGGCAACTGTTATCCAGACCCGTAATTATACCCTGGTCTACGATGTGGGTGCTCGATGGGAAAACGACTTTGATATGGCGCAGGCCGCTGTAATACCGTATCTGCAGCGCGAGGGCATTGAGCGTATAGAGAGCTTGGTCATTAGCCATAGCGATAATGACCATGCGGGCAGTTTGCCGAGCTTACTGGCGGGTGTGTTGGTGACAGAGTTGTACCTTGGCGAGCCGCTGGAACAGCTGGAAACAAGCCAGTGGAGTGATACGATATATAGTCGCGCTGCAACCCTGCAGAAGCCCTGCGTGGCAGGCACTCAATGGCAACGTGATCATGTGACGTTTCAGTTTTTGCATCCCATTGTGAATCCCACTTTAATGGGCCGTCATACTGAAGGCTCTCGTGGCAATGCGAACAATCAGTCCTGTGTTCTACGTGTCTCGTCGGGTAATACGGTAATTTTGCTAACCGGTGACATTGAAAAATCGGTGGAGTTGGCGTTAATCGACCAAAATAAAGCGATGTTAGCGGCCACGGTATTAGTGGCGCCCCATCACGGTAGCCAAACATCGTCCTCTTGGCCTTTTGTAAAAGAGACGGTTCCGGAGTATGTGATTTTTAGCAGTGGTTATAAAAATCAATTTGCTCATCCACATAGGAAAGTCGTAGATCGCTACCGCAGTGTCGGTAGCACCGTGCTCAACACCGCATCCAGTGGTGCTATAGAATTCTATGTACGTGAGGGCAAGCTAAGTGCACCAGATCAATATCGGTTGTTGGTGCAGCATTATTGGTTGTAGGGGGGGTTACGGATGCCTATTTAATTTGCAAGAATGGACACACTTAATAGTTTTTCATTCTGCTGCTAGTATAATGACAATAAGTTTATCGATCAGTCAGGTAAACAAGTCATAATTGGAGGAATTCGCGTGTTTGAATTGGTCAAATCGGGTGGTTGGTTGATGCTGCCGATCATTCTCTGTTCAATAGCCGTGGTAGCTATTTGCATTGAGCGTTTTTTGGCATTGAACCCGGAGAAAATTTCTCCTCCGGAAACACTCGGCGAGGTGTGGGGCTGGATAAAAAACAACCAGCTCGATGCGGGAAGATTAAAGACGTTAAAAAACTCATCACCACTGGGACGTATTCTGGCGGCCGGTCTCAGTAATTCTCGCCATGGTCGGGACGTGATGAAAGAAAGCATCCAGGAGGCAGCGAGTCATGTGATTCACGACTTGGAGCGCTATCTAAACACTTTAGGGACGATTGCCGCTATTTCGCCATTGCTGGGTTTGTTAGGTACCGTCATCGGAATGATTAAGGTATTCACCGCAATCATGTTGCAGGGCACTGGCAATGCCGGTGTATTGGCTGGTGGTATATCGGAAGCACTGATAACGACCGCGACGGGTTTAACCGTTGCGATCCCTGCACTTATCATGCACCGATTTTATTCTCGAAGAATCGATACCGTGGTGGTAACGCTGGAGCAGGAAACCATCAAATTAGTGGATGCTCTTCATGGGGATCGACAAGTTGATGTTAAAACTGACTAATATAAGGCTCTCCTACCGTGCAATTTAGACGACAAAAAGACGGGGAAGTGTCTGTAAACTTAACACCGTTGATCGACGTGGTGTTTTTGTTGTTGATATTTTTTATGGTTTCAACAACATTTACCAAAGAAACGCATCTCAGTCTTGATCTACCGGAAGCCACCGGTGAAGAAAAAACAGACCAACCGAAACAAATCGAAATATTGATTGATGCGGGAGGGCAGTACGTCATTGACGGTCGCAGTCTGGTATCCACAAACATTGATACCGTGATGAAAGCGTTAAAAATGATTGCCGATGGTGATACGACGCGACCTTTAATTATCACGGCTGACGCATCAACACCACACCAGGCTGTAATTACAGCGATGGATGCGGCGGGGCAGATGGGTTTTGTGCATTTGAGCTTGACCACGACGAAACCGGCAGGCGAATAGAGGAATATGACGAGCAACAGGCGCGAAGATTTATTCGTTCGAAGCTGGTATCAAAAATCACTTTGGTTGTATCTGTTATTCCCGCTGGCCATTACCTATTGGCTGCTCTCGTCGGTGCGACGCTTGCTCTACCATGCAGGTATTCTGTCATCCTATCGCCCCCCGGTCCCCATTGTTATTGTCGGCAATATCGCGGTTGGCGGCACCGGGAAAACACCATTGGTCATCGCCTTATGCCGCGCATTAGAAAGCGCGGGCATGAAGCCAGGTGTCATCAGTCGAGGTTATGGCGGTAGCGCTCCAATCTACCCTTACAGTGTCACGCCAAACAGTAACCCACTGCACAGCGGCGATGAACCTCTACTTATTGCCGAGCAATCACAAGTGCCTGTTGTGGTCGATGCGAATCGAGAAAATGCCATTCGCTGTTTACTGGCCAATAATGCCTGCGACGTGATTATCGCTGACGATGGATTGCAACATTACGCATTGCAGCGCGATGTGGAAATAGTTGTCGTGGATGGCCGCCGAAATTTCGGCAATCGCTGCGTGCTTCCTGTCGGACCACTGCGGGAGCCTGTTAGTCGACTGAATCACGTCGATTATGTAGTGAGCAATGGTCCTGGGTTAGATTTGGTCAGCGCGACAAATCAACACCTGATGAACTTGCAGCCAACGATGCTGACATCTTTAGCTGACGGGAAAACAGTCGCTGTTGCCGAATGGAATTTTCCGAAACGTGTGCATGCCGTTGCCGGTATTGGTAATCCAGACCGTTTTTACCGGACGTTAAAAAGTATCGGGTTTGATCCGATTGAGCATAGCTTTGCAGATCATCACCATTTTACGGAGAGTGATTTGGCGTTCGATAGTGAGTTGCCTATTATCATGACGGCAAAAGATGCGGTGAAAGTTAGGGAGTTAGATTGTTTGGATCACTGCTGGTATTTGTCGGTAGAGGCCGCGGTAGACAATGATTTTTTCCCGAGGGTCATACAGCAAATAAAAACATGTGCTCAACACCAATCAAGCACTGAAAGAGACTGTTAAAATGAGTTTCAGTATTGTTATACCCGCACGATTTGCCTCAACCCGGTTACCTGGCAAGCCTTTATTAGACATTGCTGGTAAGCCGATGATTCAGCGTGTTTATGAGCGGGCCTGCGAAAGTAATGCTGACCGGGTGGTGATAGCAACGGATGATGATCGCATTGCCAGCGTGGCTAAAGCATTCGGTGCTGACGTATGTATGACGCTGTCTAGTCACGAGTCGGGCACCGACCGTTTGCAGGAAGTCGCAGCGACGTTATCGTTCCCACAGGATCACATCGTTGTTAACGTACAAGGTGATGAGCCGTTGATTCCGCCAGCGGTTATCAATCAGGTTGCAGCCGATTTGTTGAAAAGTGCAGATGCCGGTATCGCCACACTGGTTGAACCTATCAATGATGTTGAAACCGTTTTTAATCCGAATGCGGTAAAAGTCACAATGACCGCACAGGGAAGAGCGCTGTATTTCTCGAGAGCGGCCATCCCGTGGTCGAGGGATAATTTCAGTGAGACGTGTCCAGATCTGCCCTCCGATGTTATTTTCTATCGGCATATTGGTATTTACGCCTATAGAACAGCATTTTTACACCAATTTGTTCAGTGGCCATCAAGCCCGTTGGAAATTACCGAAAAGCTTGAGCAGTTGCGAGCGCTGGAAAATGGCGTGACTATTATTGCCAGCGAAGCCTGCGAGCGCATCCCTGCTGGCATAGATACTGAGCAGGATCTTCACGCTGTTCGTGCGCTTTTCTAGCGGCTGATTTAGAGTAGGGGGTTGTAGCCCATGTTAGATATTCAAGAAAATGTGTCACTGCAGGGGTTTAATACACTGGCCCTGGATGTATATGCACGCTACTTTTTTGAGATTGAAAACGTCGAACAAATCCCCAATGTTTTCGAATTCTCCGACCATCATCAACTACCGGTATTGATATTGGGAGGTGGTAGTAATGTGGTTATCACAAAGAACTTCCCCGGCTTGGTGCTCAAAATATCACTCTCCGGCATCAACACTAAAGAGCATGGCGATACCGTATTCGTGACGGCGGCCGCAGGAGAAAACTGGCATCAGCTGGTGACAACGTGTTTACGCAATGGTTATTATGGTATTGAGAATTTGGCGCTAATTCCGGGTTCGGTGGGGGCTGCGCCTCTACAGAATATTGGTGCCTATGGCGTTGAATTGTCTGATGTTCTGGCGTCAGTCAGTGGCTGGGATCGCGAGCACAAAACGTGGAGTGACTTGAGTGGCGATCAGTGCGAACTGGCCTATAGGGATAGTGTTTTTAAACGGCAAAGAAAAGACAATTTTGTCATCACCACCGTCACGCTGAAATTAAATAAACGGGCACTGACAAAAAACACTTACCAGGCACTACAGCACTCACTGGACCAGCAGTCAATCAGCCAGCCAACACCTCAGCAAATCGCTGACACCGTTATCGCCGTGCGGCGGAGCAAACTACCTGACCCTGCTGAATTGGCTAATGTGGGTAGTTTTTTCAAGAACCCAATAGTCAGTTGTGAACAGGCTAAACAGTTACTGAAGGACTTTCCCAGCATGGTTCAGTACCCGCAGGATAACGGGGTTAAATTAGCCGCGGGATGGTTGTTGGAACAGGCCGGTTGGAAAGGTAAGCGTATTGCCGGCGTTGGCATGCATGATCAGCAGTCGCTAGTGCTAATCAATTATGATCAGGGCAGTGGTGACGATGTGATAGAGTTGGCAGAAGCGATTAAACGCGACATTCTCGATAAGTTTGGTGTGCAATTGATGATAGAGCCCACGGTAATTTGAAACTGGCATAAGATGCAGCAAAATCTATTTACAGAGGAACCTGCCGCACTGGATCTACCGGATGCCGATGTACGTTATTATCCCGAATTCGTTGAAAATAGCGCGGACATTTATCAGGCTCTTTTAGAAGAAATTAACTGGCAACAAGATACGATTCAGCTGTATGGGCGCCCCGTACTCATTCCGAGAATGAATGCATGGTATGGCGATCCCAATGCCCACTATGGTTATTCTGGCCTCAAATTGAAGCCGCAGCCTTGGATCTCTACTTTATTGTCACTAAAGGCGTTGGTGGAAGCGTTTTTACAACAGAATTTTAATAGTGTGTTGGCAAATTACTATCGCGATGGCAATGATAGTGTCGCTTGGCACGCTGACGATGAGCTGGAATTGGGTGCAAAGCCAATAATCGCCTCCTTGAGTTTTGGTGCAACACGGCGTTTTTCACTACGCAGGAAGTCGGAAGATGGGGCAGCTCCGGTTCATGTTGAGTTGGCGTCGGGGTCTCTGTTGGTTATGGCGGGTGACACACAGAATTTTTGGCATCATCAACTGGCAAAAAGTAAGCAGCCAGTGGCAGGGCGTATTAATCTGACCTATCGATATATTACAGAAATGAATAATGGAAAATAACAACTCGACATCACCGGACAAGGAGCAATCAAGTCAACCGGCTGTATTTGATCACAGTTCGTTCCTGAAATCTGTGACCACCAAACCAGGCATTTATCAAATGTATGGTGCCGACGGCAATATTCTGTATACCGGTAAAGCCAAAAATTTAAAAAACAGGCTATCCAGTTATTTCCGTCAGCAAGGTTTAGCGATAAAAACGGCCGCACTGGTTTCAAAAATCGCATCGATTCAGGTGACTATTACCAATACCGAAACTGAAGCTCTGCTACTAGAACATAATCTGATAAAGGCCCAACGGCCGCCTTATAATATTTTGCTGCGCGATGATAAATCCTTTCCCTTTATTTATTTGTCGTTACAGCATGAATTCCCTCGCTTAACGATTCATCGCGGTGCAAAAAAAAACAAGGGCCGCTATTTTGGCCCATATCCCAGTAGCGGTTCGGTCAAAGAGAGTCTTAGTTTTTTACAGAAAGTGTTTAAAGTTCGGCAATGTGAAGACAGTTTTTATAACAATCGCTCCAGACCATGCCTGCAGCATCAAATCAATCGATGCAGTGCCCCTTGTGTCAACAAGGTGAGTGCCGAAGAATATGATCAGGCCGTTCGTCGTACCACCATGTTTCTGGAGGGTAAGAATAAAAACCTGATTAAGGAATTGGCTGATCAGATGGATGTGGCGTCGAATGACCTTCAGTTCGAAACAGCAGCGGAGTACCGCGATCAAATTCAACATTTGCAACAAGTGCAGGCGAGTCAGTTTATCGACGGGGAATCTGGCGATATTGATATTGCGGCCTGCGAGTATAAAGCCGGCGTCGCCTGTATACAGCTGCTCTTTGTGCGCGGAGGGCGTGTTCTCGGCAGCAAAAGTTATTTCCCCAAGGCTTATCTTGACGAAGATGAGGAGCAAATTCTTGAGGCATTTTTATCCCAATACTACCTCGTGGACAGTGCTAGGGCAGATAACATGCCTCGGGAGATTGTTGTCAGTCATACGCTGGAAAATGCCGGACTGCTGTCGAAAGCATTCACGGAAAAGCTGGGCCGAAAAAC
>CAYNZI010000080.1:0-8113 GCA_964401565.1 uncultured Spongiibacteraceae bacterium | reverse complement strand
AGAAAGGCTCTTCTAAACCAACACTTGATGTCATTAAAAATCTGGCTATCGCGCTTAGCGTGACAAGCGATCAATTGATTTTTGAGGAAGGAGAACGACAGCCAGACGACAGTCTGCTGTTGCTACTTGAAGGGATTTCTAAACTCGACCCTGAGGAGAAACACGTTATCAAACAAATGGTCGAAGGCATCATGCTTAAACACCAAGCCAAGCAATTAATTGGTACGGGATAACTTATTTTATAAAGACGCTGAACCAAGGTCTGCTAACACCTTATTGCTCATGAAGGGTGCATGTCCTATTCACTATGCTGACCCCGTTCTTTTATGCTAAGACCAATCAGATCTTAGCTTTTCAAGGTCACGCTCGCCATTAATATAGGTTAGCTTAAAACTATCAGTCGCAGCAGGCCAAGGTTCATCGTACGAAAATGCTTCAAGCATTTGCATTGCGCCATCTTCTACATACAACAAAAAACCTGCCCCAAAATCTAGTCCGTCTATCTCTGCATGAACATCACCAATTCTAAACTCTGAACTAGAGTTGATAGTGCTTGTTTTGCAAGATTGCGGGACAAGAAAGTTAGTAAAGAAACCTGCACCAGACATTTCACGATCTTTAACACTAACTAAATCTAATTGCGATTTTAGATTTACAAGGACATCATCATCGCCATCCAGTAGCATTTTTAAGACTTCTTTCTCTAGCTTAGTAAGGTTACTCATTTGAATGCAGTACCTATCTTAACAACACCATCAACTACATTTCCGCGAACAGTCACCATTTCACCACCTACTTTTACTGCGGTTTCAAATACCCCTTTAATTCCTTGGTTTTTAACGGCTGCCTGAGTCGCATCTTGTAAAGCACCAAATGCTTTTTCAGGAGAACCGAACGTTTTTACAACCCCATCCAAATTGTGCTTAGGCTGTCCGAAAACATGGGATACTTTATTTGGATCAATTTTCCCTAGCCCCTTTGTGGCAAGGGGGGAACCCGACGTGTCCGTCGTACTAACTTCGCCTAACCCCTGATGCAGTAAGGCGTTTAGAACCGTTTGGCTCTGGTGTAGACCACCGCTTAAGTTTTGAAGCCCAGACGCGAGTTTTGCATTAGCAACACCATTGGCCGCGAGCGCCAACAACGTAATTAAAATCAAAATCTGGATGTGCTTCATCATCTTCATAAACCGAGTTTAACGGATTTAGCTGCTTTTATCGAGGCGACCAAGGCGACTCAGTTTACTGAGCCGCTTTGGTCGTCTAAGGGCGTGGGCAGCTAAAGGCGGGAACGAGCAACGCAGTGCGAGCCGCCTTTAGCCTGACCACAGGTGGGCGGGCGAAGGAGATAAAGAGCTTGTGCGCTTGCGCACGCATTAAAGCGCAACGTGCGGTTGCGGCCATTTAATATAATGTAAATTATGCGGGGCGCTAGCCCCTTGCTGTGGGCTTGTGTTGCGAGGTCTGCGCGTCTTTTTGCGCAGTACCGAAGTGAACGCATGACCATAGCGCATAATTCCCTTCCATTATGTTACTTGGCCGCTTTAAGTCCCCTTTGTTAAAGGGGGTTTGGGGGATCAGTGGTGCGAGCATGAAGGCGCTGTTTGCCTTGATGCTTGTGCCATTAAAAACATGAGCAGCGTCAGGGGCGAAGCCTCTGTTAGCCGCCTTTGTTGAACGGAGCTACTGGGCTAGAATCACATGCCAATATAGCGTGGCGCGACGGTTGCTTGGCTGAGGGATTCTTTGAAGACCCGAAGACACAGCAAGCGGCGTGACACGCGGTCCGAAGTCGTCGATGTGTCAGCCAATCGGATCTAAAGCAACTTCCGGTAATCACAATCCAGACTCTCTGCCAGCTTTTTGGCATTGGCTTTGCCCAGCACCCGTTTATCATTCTCCATTTCAGATAAATGATGTTGGCGGATACCTGTCTGCTCGGCCAGTTGCGCTTGTGTCAGATCGCTGCGTTGGCGATATACACGCAAGTAATAGCCAGAGCTGCGGTAATGTGCGCCATGATGTTGCTGACTGGCTCTATGTACTGCCTCGGCGGGTATTTTATCTTCGCTTTGATATTGATCCAACGTTGAGCGAATCATCTTCCTCAATCGTGCTGAGTTTACTTTGCCATTTGGGGTTACCACCACATCACCCAGCTTGTGGTGGATTGTTACTGCTTGACTCATCGGTAAGCCTCCCGTCGGTGTCCGACGTAAAATACTTCTATCTCAACAGTCTGTTCCTGTGTCACCCGATAGCGCATTCGATAACGATAGTTCAATCTCAACCGATACTCATCATCATTGGTTTTTAATGTATTCCACCCTTGCGGATTAATACCTTGCTCCTCAAGATCAGTAAGTGCCACATCGGCCAAGTCTTGAATCGACTGCGGCAGTTTCGCTAATTGCTTGTGCGCTTTTCGGGTTAAGTAAACAGACCAACTCATCGAATTAGTATATACCAATAAATGGTATATTTCATCTTTCCTGTTTCATTTCGCTTTTACCCATCTTAGCGGGATGTGTAGCGGTGTGAATCGCCTTTAACTTCCTAATGCTCACCTGCGTATAGATCTGAGTGGTGCTGATATCTGCGTGTCCGAGCATCGCCTGTATGTAGCGTATGTCCGCGCCATTTTCCAGCATCAAGGTGGCCATTGTGTGTCGGAACAAGTGGCAGCTCCCCGTTTTACCCGTATCGGCGGCGTTCACGTAATCACGTACTAACTGACTCATTCGGTTTCTGGTAAACGGTAAGCCGTAGTTAGTCAGGAACAGCGTGGCATCGTCTTCGGGCATCGCCAACTCTGGCCGACCTTCATCACGATATTTAATGATCCAGCGTAACGCTCGCTCGCCTATCGGTATCATTCTGTCCTTCTTGCCCTTCCCTTGGCGCACCATCAACGTGCCTCTGTCTCCGTCCACGTCATGTAGCTTGAGATTGATAACTTCCATGCGGCGTATGCCTGTGCTGTAGAGAGTTTCGAGTATCGCTCGATCTCGCAAGCCGAACACGGTGTTGATGTTCGGTTGATTAATCACTAGCTCTGCTTCGGATTGCGTGAGTACGTGCTTTGGCAATCGCTTTTCTAATCGCGGTAAGTCGATCTCACTCGCTGGGTTGTACAGGATGTAATTCTGCCGTGTCAGCCATTTAAAGTAGGCGCGTATCGGCACGGTTCGGGTGTGCTGGCTGCGGATGCTGAGTGGCTCTCCATTGTCTTTTCGGTAATGGAACAGATAGCGTTGATAACGCTCTAAGATTGGCTTGGTGATATCCGGTGGCCGTGACAGTCCTCGATCTTCGCACCAATGGATAAAGTACCGCAGATATAGCTCTCGATTCTCAATGGTGCGCTCAGAGTAGTTTTGTATTAGCTGCCATTCCAAGAATCGCAGCATGTACGCATACAGGTTATCGGGGTCACTCGGATCGCCGATGGGCTTTGGCGCGGTGCGCTGGCCTTTTCTTGGCATTACTGAGCAGCTAAGGGTGAGTTACCACTACGATGCGATGCGCCGTTACTTTTCAGGGGAACCGTGTTTTTAGCCACTTTTTGATTAATATTCTTTGTATCCCTTGCCACATCTAGCTTTACCGCTTTTTTACGGGGGCTACTTGGGGGCTTGTTGGCCGCTCCTTGGGGGCGACTTGGTGGCTCGTTTCTCTGGTTTAGGGGCTTCTTTTCATCGTCGTAACTATTATTACGCAGACTTTCCATACTGGATAAGCCCAGTAAGAACGAGTCGCCATTATCACCTTCACCGTTGTACAACAGTTCATACACGAACGATTGACCTCGACCACCTCGATGGATTAACACGTATTCCATTTCTTGTAAGCGGCTCATGTGCTTCTTGATCTGGAAGTCTGTCCAGCCAACATACTCGCGCACATCACGGCGGCTAAAGCGGTATTGATTCGGCTCGATGCTTTGCGCTTTGCATTGATGATCGACCATTTTGTGAACGTGTTTAAGTAAGGTTCTAGTTTGCGGTGGCAACTCATCCAGTGATCGACCAAGTACATCGTGCGCTAAACGATTGGCTATCTCGATATCACTTTTCAGCACCTCGATGTAACTCAACACTTCGCCATTGTGATTCACCGTTTTTACATCGCGCTGGTATTGGTGTAACAATGCTATCGCCCGTATCAAGGTCAGATACTTCATGTGATCGCGCCGTGTGCGCGTCTTGTCGTCAATAAAAGTTAACTGCTCGGCAAACGGATTGGCTACCAGCAGCGGCCTAAGTAATCGCTGGGCATTGCGGTGTAATTCGGTGATCTGTTTCTTATCTTCGTTTTGCAATATCCCCGCTAAAGTTTGCTGACTACGTTGCATAGCGTGTATCGCTTGCGTTTGCTCGCGGCTCTCGTTGACCGTCAGCACCATGCAGCGGTTCATTAATTCCTCATCGATATCAATCGCCGTGGTGGTTAAGAACAGCATTACTGGGCCTTGTACGTGGTATTCCTTGGTCACCAGATTACCGCTCGATTCGTCTTTTCCAGTGCTGGCGATGGTTAACTCACCTTCACTCTGTAAGAGCTTTAAGGCATAGCTGGCACTGTCCGCGCCTTCTTCCTCAGCGATGGCGAGTATCTTATGCTTTAGATTGGTTTCGCCCATGTAGAACAGGCTTTGGCCTGTCATGGCTGAGTATTGCACCCGTTCTTCTTCGGGCATCAGGTTCAGTATGGCATCCATCAGTGAGGACTTACCTGCTGCGCTCGATGACTGAATGATAATCGCCAACGGCTTATCCAGTTTGCGACTCACACACGCTAAGTAACCCATTAATTTATTGGTTTCTTCGCCGACCACACCAGCGGTAGTAAAGTCTTCTAAGATTCGGCTAAGCAAGGATTTATCTTGCAGTAACTCAAGGGCTTTTTGTTGCTCCGACTCACTCAGAGTGACGGTTTCTTTTTCTGGCGTTAAGGTCTGTTTGATCTGCTTATCTTGCAGTTCTTCGAGTTTGAGCAACACTTTGCCTAAGTCTTTTTTAATCACATCGTCTTGCACACCCAGCTCGCCAGACGCTTGATTGATAAACGCTTGGCGTGGACGCGAAGCGTACAAGTCAAACGTGTCTATGTGGACCGCTCCTGCGCTCCCTGCGCCCGCGGCATTAGCGCATCCCTGCGCGTCACGTTCTAACCTTGTCACCAATAGATTTACTTTGAGTTGGTCGTAACTCATATTTTTGTGCAAGCCACGGATTCGGTAATGCCGTTCACCAAGATTGATATTTACCTCTCGTTCATCGACTTGAGCATCAACCGTTTTTGGTGCATCAGGTAATGGGCTGGCTGTGCTTGGTTCTGGTAACTCATCGGCAACCAAGACAGTTTGATTGTCTTGTGGTTCAGATTCAACAATCAGTTCATCATTCATACCCGTTGTGGTGATCGATGGGGCTTTGCCTGCGCCCATCCATTCGGCTTTGCGGATGGCAATACCTAAACTTTTCGCCGCTGGCTCTACTTGGTGTGCATACTCATTAACATCCATATTTTTTGGGAACAGGATACGGAACGCATCTAGGCCATTTTCATTAAGCAACTTAGCTAACTTTTCGGCGGCTTTATTTCCCGCGTCATCACGATCATAGGCAATCAACACACGCTTAATACCGTGTTCTTTAAACGCGGCTAAGTGATCGCCGGTAAAGCCACTCGTGCCATAACTGGCGGTGACGTTTCTAAACCCATGACACCAGAACGTCATCGCATCAATCAAGGCTTCACATAAGATCATTTCATCACAGGCCGTTAATGCCTGACAATTCCATACGCCTTTGTGTGCGCCTGGTAAGTACAGATGTTGCGGCGTGCCTTTGCGTAAGCGGCTACCCAATATTTTGCGACCATACACTTCATTGATCTGGCCGTTGACATCTATGATCGGCACAACGATTGAGCCGTTGAAGTGTTCATGGCCTGACGATCTGAGCAAGCCAATCTCTTGCAACTGGCCACGTAGCTCTTTACCCGCCTTACGGTTTTTCTCAGGTAAGCGATAACCCAAGGTTCGATTGGCATAACCCAGTTTAAACGTATCGATTAGTTCAGGGTTATTCAAGCCACGCTTAACGAGATATTCTAAAGCTTCCGGGCTTTGCTTTAAGGCTTGGTGGTAGTAATCCATCACACCTTTAATTGCTTGTTGCTTCGTCGCATTGGCGGCTAAGGGAGCAGCTAGTTTGGTGGTCGTGTTTTGAGCGACGGTGTGTGTACCACTCTCGGCCACCAGCCCCGCATCTTCTTGTAAAATTTCACAGGCGAAGCGGAACGACACACCACGGGTTTTCATTACCCAGTCGATAACAGAGCCAGCGGCATCGCAACCGAAGCAATGGAACAGATTATTTTTAGGGCTGATGATTAAGCTCGGTGTGGCTTCCTCATGGAACGGGCAGCTAATGACGTAATCCTTACCCTGCTTTTTGGGAGTATGGCCTTGGCTTTCTACAAGCCTCAACAATGAGACTTCATTTTTTAGTTTGCTTAGCTCTGCCTCAGATAATCGTGCCATAAAAGGGTTCTCCCAAAAACTTGTCAATGACTATTTATATTTACTTACGGTAAACATATATGTACACTATTGCAAGTAATAAATAAACACGGAGTACACTTTGGCATGAATCAATCACTATATATGGTGTTTAACATGCCTTTTTCAGAACGCTTGGCAACCATTCGTAAAGAACGACATTTAACTCAAGAAGCTCTTGGGAATCAGATCGGCTTAACCAAAGCGCAGATTTATCGTTACGAGAAAGGCTCTTCTAAACCAACACTTGATGTCATTAAAAATCTGGCTATCGCGCTCAGCGTGACAGCCGATCATTTGATCTTTGAGGAAGGTGAACGACAGCCAGACGACAGTCTACTGTTGTTACTTGAGGGGATTTCTAAACTCGACCCCGATGAGAAACACGTTATTAAGCAAATGGTCGAAGGCATCATGCTTAAGCACCAAGCCAAGCAGTTAATTAGTACTGGATAACTTATTTAAAAGCGCTGAGCCAAGGTGCATCAACACCAATCAGCTAATCACAACAACCTACACAAGAGGTTACTATGACTAACGCTAATACTACGTCAGTTAATGGCAATTCCACAACTAAGCAAACATCGGCGGCTAAAGGTTAAGCGCGGTTGGTATGACTACCAAGGCCGTCAAACTCGACAACAACAATCCACCATCGCTGAGATTTCTCTTAAAGGTAAGTGGCTTGCTGATGCTGGTTTTAATGTTGATACCAACGTTGATATCTCTATCGAGGATGGGCGACTTGTGATTACTTCTATTTAGTAATCAACGGGGCGCAAAAGGCAAGACGCGCCCCCGTTATCCACTAACAAATTATCTTCTCTTTCTCGGCCTCAAAAATTGAAATTGCATTAGGCTCTTGGTCAAAATATTCTTCCAAAACCCCGCTTTTATCCAACTTTCTGGCGTTAATTCAAAATAAGAATTTGGATCACTGTTTGCTACCCAATTACTTGGCAAAGCAGAACATACTATCTTGAATTGGTTGGCTTTAAACAATGCTGGAGTATAGTTATCATCAGCTATTAACCTATACTCAGTCGTACCATTTTCATTCATGGAAACAGATAAAACATCATAACTTTTACCAACCGTTAACCATGAATCTCTGTCTGTAACTTCACCAGTGTCATCGTTAATAACTTTCTCACATTGAACTTTCATAGCTAACCACCAGACTTTGAATTAAGTATAGATTTAAAATCTTGCCCATAAAAAGTTTGTCCAGTTTTATCATTCCTATAAAAGTGAGCTTGGAAATTACCAGACGGTGATTGAGCTGTTTGAGTTGAATATTTACTAAACCCTTTTGGTATATTAGGGTTGATTATCTTTGATGAATCAATGATTTTTCGAGAATTCTTTATTGCTTCTTGTGTTAAACCACCACTTTTATTAAATAGTGACTTTGCAGACTGAAGCTGCAACTGTTTAGCAAGCTTTACTCCATTAGCTATATTATCAGCACCATTCCCTAGTCCCTTTGTGGCCCTCCGCGAATTAGCAATCAACTTATTGGCAACAATCAATGAACCCTTAACAA
>CAYNZI010000079.1:0-8130 GCA_964401565.1 uncultured Spongiibacteraceae bacterium | reverse complement strand
GATGCTTTGCGTGATGCGAAACTCGCTGAGGCGGTGATTTTGTCTACCTGCAATCGCACTGAAATGTTCGTCATTGATCATAACGACGATGCTAGCAGTGTCGAGGATAGTGAGCATCGTGTGTTAGCGTGGTTGGGTGGTTATCATCACATTCCACTGGAAGATCTCAAAGACTGTTATTACAGTTTCCAGGGTCAGCAGGCATTGCGTCACATGATTCAGGTAGCCAGTGGGCTTGATTCCATGGTGATGGGCGAGCCACAAATTTTTGGTCAGATTAAATCGGCATTTGCGGTGGCCCAAGAAGCAGAGTCGGTCGGTGGAGAATTGGCGCGAATTTTCCCGCACGTATTCACTGTGGCCAAAAAAGTGCGCACTGATACGGCCATTGGAAAAAACCCGGTGTCGGTTGCTTTTGCGGCAGCCAGTTTGTCGCGCCATATTTTTTCTGATCTTGGCAAGGTCAGGGCGTTGCTAATTGGCGCGGGAGAAACCATCGAGTTGGTTGCCAGGCATCTGTCAGAGAGTGGGGTGAAAGACATAGTCGTGGCCAATCGCACCCTTGGAAGAGCGAGAGAATTAGCCCAGCGATTTGGGGCGGAAGCGGTGTTGCTGTCGGAGATACCAGAACAGTTGGTTCACAGTGATATTGTTATTTCGTCGACGGCGAGTCAGTTGCCTATTTTGGGGAAGGGTGCTGTTGAGCATGCGTTAAAATTGCGCAAGCATCGGCCGATTTTAATGATCGACATTGCGGTGCCCAGGGATATTGAAGAGCAGGTTGGCGAACTCAGTGATGTTTATCTTTATACCGTTGATGACTTGACTGAAATTATTGATGAGAACAAACGAAATCGAGAATCAGAAGCGTTAAAAGCGGAAAAATTAATTGAAGAAGGTATTGAAAATTACCTTCAAAAACTGCGCTCATTGGATGTTGTTTCAACATTGAAAACCTATCGCAGTCGCTCTGAACTTATTCGCGATGCCGAGTTAGATAAAGCGCTTAAATTGCTCGCCAAGGGCGAAGATGCTGAACGGGTGTTGACCATGATGGCGAGAAATTTGACCAATAAATTCATGCATCAACCCAGTATTGAAATAAAGAAAGCTGGCGCCAGCGGCCGGGACGAATTGATTGGCTGGGCTCACGAATTGTTCGGTCTCAATAACGATGATGACTAAGATGATGACTAAAAAGAACGGGGTTATCGCTCCCCACCCTACGTATTAAAACGTCAACGAGAAGATATGAAAGAGTCGATTAAGAATAAACTGGATAACCTGGTTGATCGTCATGAGGAGCTTGGTGCGCTGCTTAGCGACGGTGAAGTCATTGGTGATCAAAATAAATTTCGAGCGCTGTCAAAAGAATATGCGGAAGTAGAACCGGTTGTAAAATGTTACGAAAACTACTGCCAAGCATTGGAAGATATCGAAGAGGCGCAGTCGCTATCGAAAGATGGCGATGCTGATATGCGAGAAATGGCTCAGGAGGAATTGTCTGGGGCGCAATCGCGGCGAGATGTGATGGCCGAGGAGTTACAACGGTTGTTGTTGCCTCGAGACCCTAATGATTCACATAACGTGTTTTTGGAAGTTCGTGCAGGCACCGGCGGTGACGAAGCGGCCATTTTTTCGGGCGACCTTTTTCGTATGTACACCCGTTACGTGGAAAACAAGGGCTGGAAAATCGAGGTTATCAGCGAGCGCAGTGGTGATCACGGCGGTTATAAAGAACTGATTTCCCGTGTTAGTGGCCAGGACGTTTATGCCCACTTAAAATTTGAATCGGGTGCGCATCGGGTTCAGCGGGTGCCAGAAACCGAGTCGCAGGGTCGGGTGCATACGTCTGCCTGTACCGTTGCTATTATGCCTGAAGTGGACCGTGTCGACGAAGTGGAAATTAATAAAAGTGATTTGCGCATTGATACTTTTCGGGCGTCCGGTGCGGGAGGTCAGCACGTTAACAAAACGGACTCGGCTATTCGTATAACGCATATTCCATCCGGTATGGTGGTCGAATGTCAGGACGAGCGATCACAACATAAAAACAAAGCTCGAGCGATGTCGCTATTGCAGTCTCGTTTGCTGACAGGGATACAAGATAAACAGCAGCAGGAGGAGTCAGAAAAGCGACGTAGTTTGGTTGGAAGTGGTGACCGCTCCGAACGAATTCGCACCTATAACTATCCCCAGGGCAGGGTGACCGATCATCGTATTAATCTTACGTTGTACAAGCTTTCTGAGGTTATGGAGGGGGCGTTGGGTGAGGTGATCGATCCGCTGCGCAATGAGTACCAGGCTGATCAATTGGCCGCCATGGCCGATGAATAGGTGGTTCGAGAAAAATGGCAACCATTGCCGAACTTCTATCCCAGAGTAAACAACTTCAAAGTGTTAGTGATAGCGCCGCGCTGGATGTGGAGCTATTACTGTGTTTTTGTTTGGACAAGGGTAGAAGTCATTTGCGCGCCTGGCCTGATGCCAAGGTTTCCAGTGAGCATGCCCGCCAGTTTTTCCAGTTATTAGGCCGGCGTATTGATGGTGAGCCGATTGCCTATATTATTGGCGAGCGCGGCTTTTGGTCGCTGGATTTACAGGTTAACTCCTCGACATTGATTCCGCGTCCAGAAACAGAATTACTGGTAGAAAAAACGCTGGATTTGCTGGCTGATGTGGCGCGTGCCGACATTTTGGATCTTGGGACCGGCACGGGTGCAATAGCGTTGGCGTTGGCCAGTGAAAAAAGTAGCTGGCACATTGTTGCCAGTGATTTTCAGCCCGGAGCGGTGGCGCTGGCAGAAACTAACACAACAAAACATTCACTCGACAATGTCACTGTCATTCAATCTGATTGGTTTGATAACATCGGCGATCAATCCTTTGACGTTATTGTCAGTAACCCTCCTTATATAGACCCAGATGACAAACATCTCGACAGTGGCGATGTTAGGTTTGAGCCTAGATCGGCACTGGTTGCGGAAAATCATGGATTGGCTGACTTGGAACATATTGCCAGCCACGCTAGCGCTTACCTGAAGGATCAGGGCTGGCTGTTGTTGGAGCACGGGTATGATCAATCGGATGCCGTGCAGGCATTATTGCGGCAGGCCGGACTGCGTAAAGTATTTACCGAGCAGGATTTGTCTGGCTGGGGGCGTCTGACTGGCGGGCAGTTTATTGCGGGGGTGGGCACTGATGAATGACGAGCAATTGTTACGGTATAGTCGTCAAATAATGCTGGACGACTTTGATTATGGCGGCCAGCAGAAGCTGGTTGATGCAAAGGTCTTGGTTGTTGGTATGGGTGGGCTGGGTTGTCCGGTGGCACTCTATCTCGCAGGGGCTGGAGTTGGTGAGTTATGGCTGGCCGATTTTGATGTTGTCGACCTCAGCAATTTGCAACGACAAATTGCTCACACCATGAGTGATGTCAATCGCCCTAAAGTTATTTCAGTCAGCGAGTCTGTGGCGGCGATAAATCCGGATACTGTGTCGCAGTGTATTGGTGAAAAGCTGACCGGCCAACTGTTACTGGATGCAGTCGACAAGGTCGATGTGGTTGTTGACTGTTGCGACAATGTACAGACCCGGCTTGAGATCAACCGGGCTTGTGTCGACCTTAAAACGCCATTGGTGTCTGGTGCCGCTATTCGGAGTGAGGGGCAGGTCATTGTTTTTGATAGCCGCGACGCAACTTGCCCCTGTTATCAGTGTTTGTACAAAGATATCACGGCCGTAGAAAACCTGAGCTGTGCCGACAGCGGCGTGTTGAGCCCGCTGGTGGGTGTCATTGGGTCTGTGCAGGCGATTGAGGCGATCAAGCTACTCAGTGGATTCGGCAAACCCGTTGCGGGGCAGTTGCAAATATATGATGCAAAAATATCGGAATGGAGGAAGCTATTATTACCGAAAAATTCTGCCTGTCCTGTCTGTGGCTAATGCCTGTAACGTAGTTATGTCGGTTTGTGACGCGCTTGCCTGCCTGTGCAACTTTTTATCGAGTAACGAGTCCTAGTTAGCTATCCTGCGGTGCAGCATGCCGCCAAATTTATGTTGGAGTAGCTGTATGGCTTCTATGATCGAACAATATGCTGGGCTACACACCCGGGTTTTTAACCGTACTTCAGTTCTTGAAGGGTTAGCGCCGCTCTTACTTAGGTTGTACCTCATTCCTGTTTTCTGGATGGCGGGAACACACAAAATAGACCTGACAACGTTAATGCCATTTGAAAGTACCGTGGCGTGGTTTGGAAATTCGGACTGGGGGTTGGGTTTGCCGGTTCCTACTTTGATGGCGTTTATGGCGGGCTGGACCGAAATTATTGGCGCGGTATTTTTGGCCGGTGGTTTTGCTATTCGCTGGATATCAATCCCCTTGATGATAACAATGCTGGTGGCGGCTTTTTCAGCGCATTGGGAGTTTGGCTGGCAGGCGATAGCTGACCCGGGTGCGCCTTTTGCGAACGAGCGGGTGCAGGAGTCGGCAGAGCGGTTGGCGGCGGCGAAATCCATTTTGGATGAGCATGGCAACTATGATTGGCTAACGGGGCGAGGGTCTTTGGTGGTGCTTAATAATGGTATTGAGTTCGCTGCGACTTATTTTGTGATGCTATTGTCGCTGTTTTTTACCGGCGGCGGACGTTATACCAGCATTGATTATTGGTTGCGGGCAAGGTGTGTTCCAGCAACTGATTCATAGGGGTCATTTGCAACTGTTTTCCGGCTTATGCGCATTATCGGTGGCAATAATGCTAGAATGCGCCACGATTATGATAAGCGAGTATTAGGCATTGATTGGCAAGCTATTTGGAAAGGGTAAATCCGACGCGACGAAAGCGGCAACTGGATCAGTCGATAAAGTTGTGACGACTGACGTTGCGTCAAATTCCAGTGATAAAACATCGGGAGCCAAGGCGTCACGAAGCCGAAAAAGTCACGGTAAAAACCCGCGTCAAAAGCCGGTAGATACCTGGTCAATTGAACAATTCAAAGTTGCTCCGGAAGAGGGCAAAACCCGGTTTCACGATCTGGGCCTTGATGATCGCTTGATGCATGGCATTGCTGATTTGGGCTTTGAGTACTGTTCGCCTATTCAGGCGGGGACATTGCCGCAAACCATGCAAGGGCAGGATGCCATTGGCAAAGCGCAAACCGGAACCGGAAAAACAGCTGCATTCCTTATTACAATTATCAGTGATTTTCTGGCCAACCCTATCAAGGAAGAGCGCTACGCCGGTGAGCCCAGAGCGTTGATCATTGCTCCCACGCGAGAGCTGGTGGTACAAATTGGTGAGGACGCCAAAAGTCTCAATAAATATACCGGTCTAAAAGTTGCTACTCTGATTGGTGGTATGGATTACCAGAAACAATTGCAGCAACTCAGCCGAGAGCTCGTTGACATCGTTGTGGCGACTCCGGGCCGATTGCTGGATTTTCAAAGCCGCGGTGATTTGTATTTGGATCAGATTGAAATTTTGGTCATTGACGAAGCAGATCGCATGCTCGATATGGGTTTCATTCCCCAGGTTCGACGGATTGTTCGCAGCACCCCTCGAAAAGAAAGCCGTCAAACATTGTTATTTAGCGCTACTTTCACGCCTGAAGTATTGAGTCTGACTGAGCAGTGGACGTTTGAACCTTTTTCATTGGATATTGAGCCAGACAGCGTAGCGACCGACACGGTAGATCAAAAAGTCTATATCGTTTCAGCGGATAAAAAGTTCGCGTTGCTTCGAAACATTGTTCGGTCGCCTGAGGCAACGAGCGTTATTGTATTTGCCAACCGGCGCGATCAAACGAGAAAGTTGCACGAACGTTTACGCAAGGCTGGTATTAGCTGCGGCATTCTCTCTGGTGAAATACCACAGAATAAACGCTCTCAAACATTGCAGCGCTTTAAAGATGGTGATTTGCAGGTATTGGTAGCAACGGATGTAGCAGGCCGAGGCATCCATGTCGACGGCATTAGTCACGTCATCAACTATACCTTGCCCGAAGATCCCGAAGATTACGTACATCGGATTGGCCGAACGGGTAGAGCCGGTGCCACCGGCACCTCGATTAGTTTTGCCTGTGAGGACGATTCATTCTTACTGGCACCATTGGAAGAGCTGCTGGGCAGCCCGTTGTCTTGCACGCAGCCGCCAGAAGAAATGCTGAAGTGATTCTTTGCTCGGTCATGCGTCAGGCGTCAGTGGTTTTAATTCTTCTACCCAATACACTGTAGCCCCGCAGACAGCGGCGGGCATGATAATAAAATTGATGATCGGGATCATTGTCCCCGCCATTACACCGGCACCAAACCCCACCGATGTCAGCCGCTTGCTGGCAATCGCATGTTTCATGGCAGAAAAGCTTCGGCGGTTGTTGTCCATGGGATAGTCGCAATATTGAATAACCATCATCCAGGTTCCCAGTAAAAACCACAAAACCGGTGCAACTGCATTCACCACCGGGATAAAGCTAATCACTAAAACGGCTAGCGCCAACGGAATATAGTAGATTAGCTTGGCGATCTCCCTGCCGATACTTTTGGGAAATGCCAGCATCGCTTTGCCGATGGTCTCGTAACCTGCCACTTCATTGCCCGTCAGTAATTCTTCTGCCTTTTCTGCCAGTAGTCCATTGAAAGGCGATGCTACCAAGTTGGCAATTACGCTAAAGCTGTACATAACGACTGTGAGTATTAGTACCAGTGCCATAGGCCACAGAATCCAGCGTATAAACGACAAAAAATCTGGTACCCAGTTCATTATCGCTTCTATCCAGCCATAAAATTCACTGATGGTGGCGCCGATCAAAATCGAAAATATGACGATATTGATGGTCAGTGGAATCAGTACAAACAGCCTTAATCCTGGCTGGATGGTAAGCTTAAATCCACGAATCAAATAGTTGAATCCGGTGGCGGGGTTACCTTTCATGATGCTTCCTCAGTGATTATTTCGGGGCGGTGGCGAGAGTGACCGCCAAGTCGGCACACTGTTGGCAAATACAGCATTGCTCACTGTGTTTTTCTCTGGCCTGACTCATTAACGTCGCCGGAATAGTTGCCGTTTGACACCAGCAAGACTTGCTATCGGGATCGATTGCGCGAGTGCAGCGATTGTCTTGTTGGCACAGTGGGCAGGTTGATTGTGGGTTTGCCATAGCCTGGGTTCTTAGCGAGCAATGAATGTTTTTGTGACCCCTATTGTAGGGGTTTTGTCGTCGCTGTCGACCGATGAACAAAGGATTTCCCGGTGAATAGGTAGAGCGGCAACTATTCAGGTATAATCGACGCCTTTAGACGACGATAGAGTTAGTAGAATTTTGATGGACGTTAAGCAATATATGACAACCGTTGGGCAGAATGCTCGACTGGCATCACGCGCAATGGCGGCGGCAAATACCGGCACCAAGAATAATGCTCTGATAGCAACGGCAGAGGCGATTGAGCGCGCTCGTGGAGCGCTATTAGCGGCTAATCAGAAAGATATGGACGGTGGTAGGTCAAACGGTCTGGATGCGGCGCTGCTGGATCGGCTGGAACTCACGAATACTCGAATTGATGACATGGTGGAAGGTCTTCATCAGGTTGCAGCATTGGCAGACCCTGTAGGAGAGATTACTGACCTTAAATATCGCCCCAGTGGTATTCAAGTTGGCAGTATGAGGGTTCCTTTGGGGGTGATCGGCATTATTTATGAATCCAGACCGAATGTGACGGCTGAGGCGGCCAGCTTGTGTATCAAAGCTGGGAATTCAACGATTTTGCGTGGTGGGTCTGAGGCTATTCATTCTAATCAGGCGATCGCTGCCTGTATTATAGAAGGGCTGGCGGCTGTGGGTTTGCCTGTCAATGCTGTGCAGGTTATTGAAACTACTGATAGGGCTGCGGTGGGTGAATTAATCACCATGCCCGAATTCGTCGATGTGGTAGTGCCTCGTGGGGGCAAGGGTTTGATTGAGCGAATTTCACGTGATGCGACGGTTGCGGTGATTAAACATTTGGACGGTATCTGCCATGTCTATATAGACGACCACGCGGATCTTGAGAAAGCATTTAACATAGCTATTAACTCCAAGACCCAGCGTTATGGTACGTGTAATACGATGGAAACATTGCTAGTTGCAGAGAGTGTT
>CAYNZI010000078.1:0-8220 GCA_964401565.1 uncultured Spongiibacteraceae bacterium | reverse complement strand
GCATCTGGTTTTCTTCAAGTAACCGCTGGTTATCTTGGTCGAGTTGTAGCGCGTTTGCTGAAATAGATTTAATTCTATCGAGCTCTTTAGTGGTCTCACTGTTATTGCTGGAAAGAGCGGAGAATTGTTCCCTGGCGTCTTTTTGTTCCGAACCCAGTTTCTTCATCTGCGTGTTGAGTTTGTTGTATCTCTGTTGTAGATCCGTGAGTTTACGGTTAGCAATTCTGGCTAAGTCACGTCCGGCGGGTGAATCGCTCAAGTATTGAGTTTGTATCCAGCCTTCGATGCCCTTTGGTGTTCGAACGAAGCTATAAGCTTCGTCGTCGCTTTTATTCAGAATAGTAAGGGCGGTACCGCTGACCAGACCTTTATGAACTATTCGGTGTTGCGTGGTCTGGCCGCTCCGAAGAGGGACGTACAATTCGTCTCGAATATACCGAGTTTCCGCACTGTAGAGCTGACTGCAAGTACCGAGAAAAAACAGCAATAAAACAATTCTCTTCACGATGGATTCCTTCGTAGTATTTCGCATGAGTAAACGATCAGATTTCTTAACCGCTAATTATAGCGTGTTACCAGAAGAATGGGGGAGTTCCTCGGAATTCGGGATTATCTAAAGCGTGAACTGGTTAACGTTTGCGGGGGATGGTAAATGATTGCTTTCTACGCTTCATGGAAAATGTCTTCCAACTTAAGATGCGTGAGTTTTTTAATGTGTCGCAGTAGGTAAAATAGCGTTCCCATCAACACCAAGGTACTTGGAACGGCGATAACGGGAAAGCTGAGGGCTGTCATTTTACCGAGCTCTTCGGTAAATTCAACGGTGCCGGGCTGGCTGACTAAAACGACTTTGGCCAGAACGTAATTGAGAACAGATGAAAGAAAGAAGGACCCCGCGACCATGTATGAAGCGTTAGTGAGTTTTGCTTCGAAATTTAGCTCATTACTATGGTCCATGAGTGCACTTTGGACTTTGTCGATTTGCAATATCTGGTCGTTGTATAGAAAAGTTTTGACGAGCGGGTAGCTGGTACGCACTGAGTAAATCGTAACCAGGCCGAAGATGGCTGGAATGGCGGCTTCCTTGATCGCAATGTACTGCGGGTCGAGCTGAAGTAAGCTCATGCCGCCGGTTAGTAATACGCTGATGGTGCCCAGTATTGAAAAGAAGTTGGCTTTATGACTTTTCGAGTAATCACGCACACCGTAAATAATAGGAAACGAAAGGGCCGCAATGATGCTGTAAACCGGTCCCAGATAATCGTTGCCGCTGAGTTTAGTCAGAATCAGGGTCGGAATTATTATGTTAAATGCGAGGTTCGCCAACATCCCAGACGCTTTTTGTCGCTCGGGTTTTGGTGTAACGCTGCTTTCATCAGCGATAATGGCTGATTCAATGGTGTCTTTATGGTCTATCACTGACTGTGCTACTCCCTAATGCTTAAATTCGGCGTTGCTGAAATGTCTATATTTGAAATAATGCCATAGTTAGACGTCCGATATTGGAAGAAGTGCAAAAAGATCAATAAAAATATCTGATTCCCGGGGGTTGTTGGTAGAATACACAGTAATTGCCCATAGGAATCTGTATATTGATAGTCGATCTTCACAGTCACTCCACCGCTTCGGACGGAAGTCTTGAGCCTCTGGCCTTGTTGCAGCGTGCGAGCGAGCAGGGTGTGGACATGATGGCAATCACCGATCACGATACCATAAGTGGTTACCTTCAGGTAAAACAACAATGGAAGGACCCTTCGATGCAACTAGTGGCAGGAGTTGAGCTCTCTTGTGTGTGGTCCGGACGCCTCATTCATGTCGTTGGATTGAATATGGATGTTGAAAGTGGACAGTTGTTAGAAGGCTTGCAGCAGCAGCAGCAGTCACGGGAGCAAAGAGCGCATTTGATCGGCCAAAAACTTGATAAATACGGGTTTAAAGGGGGTTATGAATTTGCCGCTGAATTAGCAGGCGACAGTCAGATTGGGCGTCCTCATTTTGCCCGGTTTCTGGTGGAGGGTGGGCACGTTCGCTCGGAAGAAGAGGCCTTTAAACGTTATTTAGGGGCGGGCAAACCAGGTGATATCAAACTGACGTGGCCGCAATTGACCAAGGTTGTACAATGGATCGTGGAGAGTGGCGGAGAAGCGGTATTAGCACACCCGCTTCACTACAAAATGACGGCTACCAAGTTGAAGGCACTGGTGGCAGATTTTAAATCTGCAGGCGGGTCTGCGCTTGAGGTTATCAGTGGCAAGCAAGCCGTTGATCGCACCCAGTTTTTGACTCAAATTGCTCTTCAGTTTGAACTGTTGGGATCTGTAGGTAGCGATTTTCATCGCCCGGGAATGCCCTGGCGAGAACTTGGACAAGTGGGGTGTTTGCCCAAAGCATGTCCGCCCGTATGGTCGACGTTTGTAGAGGGCGTATTATGAGCCAGTTTTTCCAAATTCATCCCGACAACCCTCAATCGCGGTTAATCAATCAGGCTGTCGACATTCTGAAAGGAGGGGGTGTTATCGTTTACCCGACCGATTCCGGTTACGCGATCGGTTGCCAATTGGGGAATAAAAAGGCTCTGGAAACAATACGGCGAATTCGGAAGTTGGATAACAATCACAATTTCACTCTGGTCTGTCGCGACCTTTCCGAGTTGGGGAGTTATGCCAAAGTCGATAATACGGCATATCGTTTAATTAAAAACCACACGCCCGGCCCCTATACCTTTATCCTGAAAGCGACCAGTGAAGTGCCTAAACGGCTCATGCACCCTAAGCGCCGAACCATTGGTTTACGGGTTCCGGAGAACAATATAGCACTGGAATTGTTGGCCGGTCTAAATGAGCCCATGATGAGTGTCACTATGATGCTGCCGGGGGACGATTTACCAATGACCGACCCTTATGACATTCGCCAGACACTTGAGCATGAGCTCGATCTTGTTATTGACGGTGGATACTGTGGCATGGAGCCAACCTCGGTCATTGATTTGGTTGAGGATATGCCCGTCATCATCCGTAGAGGGCAGGGTGATGTCAGTGTATTTGATGCATAAATGAGCAAAGTAATCGTTACCGCCCACTGTGCTCTCTACGTCGATACCGGTATAATGAGCCAAATTAAACCCCTGGTGATACCGTTCAGTGAGTACCAATACATCTGTGAGTGATGAGTTAGTAAGACAAAACCGGCAAGCTAGCGCTGCTAACGAGCCAGGGTCAGTTGAGGCTATAGCAAATTCGGATATCGATACGATATCCGGGGAGGCTGTTGCCGCTGCTGAGCCTGTGAAATCGCTACGACTTAAAGAGTTGCGGATTATCGGTTCACAGCAGGGGGAAATGCCGTTTGCTGTGGTGCAGGGTGAGGCGGTCACTGAAATTCCGCAAGATCTGTATATTCCCCCTGATGCCTTGGAAGTTTTTCTGGAGGCATTCGAAGGTCCATTGGACCTATTGTTGTATTTGATTAAACGGCAAAATATCGACATCCTTGAAATCAATGTTGCCAATATCACCCAGCAGTACATGCGGTACGTGAGCATGATGGATTCTATGCAGTTCGAGTTGGCAGCTGAGTATTTGTTAATGGCGGCTATGCTGGCCGAAATAAAATCACGGATGTTGTTGCCTCGGTCAGTTGAGCTCGAAGATGAGGAAGAAGACCCCCGGGCACAGTTGATTCGTCGTTTGCAAGAATATGAACGATTTAAAAAAGCCGCAGAAGATATCGATGGCATGCCGCGCCTGGGTCGGGAAGTTTTTGAAGCAAGCGCTGCTCCACCGGACATTAAGAAAGAGCGGCCAGAACCCGTGGTGGAAATGAAAGAGCTTCTATTGGCTTTGGGTGAGGTATTTCGTCGCGCCGATATGTTCGAAAGCCATCAGGTGCACCGCGAAAGACTGTCGACTCGAGAGCGTATGTCACAAGTGTTGACGATGTTATCCGACAATACATTTACTCCCTTTGTTTCTCTGTTTACGGTAGAGGAAGGGCGTTTGGGGGTAGTGGTGACTTTTTTGGCGGTGATGGAGTTAATCAAAGAATCACTGGTTGAAATTGTACAAACTGAACCCTTTGGCCCAATACACGTAAAAGCAAGATCATCATGAGTATCGATACAAAACTACTTCATCTTATTATTGAGGGTGCATTATTGGCCTCAGCAAGGCCTTTAACGGTCGTGCACTTAGCGGCGTTGTTTGAAGATGAAGAACGGCCCGCTAATGATATGATCCGGGCAGCACTGGAAGACATACAGCAAGACTGTTCAGGGCGCGGCTACGAATTAGTTGAGGTTTCCAGCGGCTTTCGTTTTCAGGTGATTCAGACTGTTGCCGGCTGGGTAGGACGGTTGTGGGAGGAGAAACCGCAAAAGTATTCTCGAGCATTGCTGGAGACATTGGCATTAATCGCCTATCGACAACCCATCACTCGTGGCGATATTGAAGATATTCGCGGTGTGGCAGTCAGTTCAAACATTGTAAAAACATTGTTGGAGCGTGAATGGGTCAGGGTTGTTGGTCATAAGGATGTCCCGGGCCGTCCTGCTATGTATGCAACAACGCGCCGTTTTCTTGATTACTTCAACCTAAAAAACCTTGAAGATTTACCCACGCTGGCAGAAATCCGCGATCTGGATACGATGAATGAAGAGCTGGCACTCGAAGGCGTGGATACGCCCGACCTTGACGGTGACAGTGAGCTCGATACGATCGATGTTGAAGGGGTCGAGTCAGAGTTTATTGACGATGAACATCCTCAGATGGATATGGCAGAATCAGCCCCGTTCGATAGTGTCGATACAGATACAGATACAGATACAGATACAGGCACCAGAACAAGTGATAACGACAATGCCCAGGCCTAGTGCTTGTTCATTCCTATTCCTCTTTAAAAGCAACGATATTTAATGACTGATTTTGAATCTCCCGCGGGCGACAAGTTACAAAAATTACTGGCACAGGCCGGTGTGGGCTCTCGTCGTCAGATGGAAAAAGTCATCGCCGACCGACGGGTAACAGTGAATGGTAAGGTGGCGAAGCTGGGTGACCGAGCAAGTAGTCGCGATAAAATTGCGGTTGATGGAAAGTTGGTAGGCGTTCCTGAGCAGGATGCTGCTGGCAGAGTGCTGATCTACAATAAACCTGAGGGAGAGATATGTTCTCGCAGTGACCCTGAAGGTAGAAAAACGGTATTTGAGCGGTTGCCTAAACTGACGGGTAGTCGTTGGATTGCTATCGGCCGGTTGGATTTCAACACGTCGGGACTGATGATATTTACCACCGATGGGCAGTTGGCAAACGCCTTAATGCACCCGTCGTCTGAAATCGACCGTGAGTATTTATGCCGTGTTCTTGGCAATGTTAGTGAGCTTGTTTTACAGCGGCTGACAGATGGCGTTTTATTGGAAGACGGCGTTGCCAAGTTTACCGACATTGTTGACGGTGGCGGTGAAGGGGCCAATCACTGGTATTATGTGGCCTTGATGGAAGGCCGCAATCGTGAAGTGCGACGGTTGTGGGAATCCCAGGAGATACAGGTCAGTCGACTGAAGCGGGTCAGGTTCGGTAGTGTATTTTTACCGTCGAAACTGCGTCAGGGCCAGTGGGAGGAAATGCCTTATAAAGAGGTGCAAGAACTCTATAAAATGGTAGGAATGGAAGCCCTTAAGCCGCAAAAAATGATGCCGAAAGAGCTCCAGAACATGGAGCGACAGCAGCGTAAAAATCGAGGCATAAAACATCCACGCCGAAATTAGAATCGATCGCTAGGCTAGCGATCTTGAGTCATTAAGTTGCTCGGCACTGATTACTTGGTTTCGGCCATTATCTTTAGCGTTATATAGGGCCTTGTCTGCGCGATCGAATAGCAGGGAGGCTGAATCGTCTGTTCTCAGTGTTGAAACACCGATACTAACAGTAACCTGTATAGATGATTCATTGCAGGTAGTGGTCATTTCTTCGATACTTTCGCGAATTCTTTCTGCCACAATAACAGACCCGTCTTTACTGGTGTTGTTAAGCAACAGTACAAATTCCTCGCCGCCAAAGCGGTAAGCTCGATACGCTGAGTCAGTGTCGCGGCTAGACTGGGTCAGCATTTTTGCCACATCTTTCAGTACACAATCTCCGGACGCATGGCCATATGTATCGTTGATATTTTTAAATTTATCGATGTCGACGACAAGCATGGAAAGGGGGTGTTTGTGGCGCAGGGCCAGTGCAACTTCCCGGTCGAGCGTGTTTTCCAGCGCCAGTCGATTACCGGTTCCGGTTAATGGGTCACGCAGGGCGGACTCAATAGCGTCTTGGTACAGCAGAGCGTTGCGAATTGGGCAGATAAGACTGCCGATTAACAGCTCCAGCATATGCAAGTCGTTTTCGGTGAAGCGCTTGTCTCGAGTGAATGAGATTTCGCCAAGGGAATTCTGGTTGGTGATTAGCTTGTAGTGGCAGCTGTGTTTTTCTGACTCTCCCCAATCGACAGTATGAGACGTTTTTTCGTAATTATAGCTTAAGCTGCTGACGGAGAGGTTACGTTTCGCCTCGTCCAAAAATATTTGTAGAATTTGCGGAAGCTCCAATGTGCTTTGCAGCATATTGCTTAACTCCAGGCGCAGTGCTGCATGTTGTTCTGTTTGTTTCGATTGTTTGCGACCACCCTTGTGTGTGGGGGTGGGGAAGGCAATCGTATTGGATTTTTTAACTTGGGTTGTCATAACCAACTGGCCTCAAAAAAAACGTTCAGTCCCGAGTGTCTTCTAGTGGTGTTCACCTGAAGGCTTGTGGGATCGGTATTGAGGGTGTGAAAGCGAAATTTGTGCCAAGGTTATGGAAAATATTTAACGTATTGATAAATATAAGAATTTATTTTTGATTTACAAATTTAAGGCGGTGATCGGCGGCCGGCGGCAATATGGGGTGGCAATTCGTCAAATTATTGCCGCCCCTATACGTTAGCCGGTTTATCAGTTCATTACTTTGATTGGGCGTCCATGGACTGACCGTTGACGCCCTTGCTGTCAGCTCCCATCAGATATAAATACAGTGGCATAATCTGGTCAGGTAGTGGATTGTCTGTGGGTATTTCAGCGGGATAAGCGGTGCGCCGCATAGCCGTATTAGTAGCCCCTGGGTTAATGGCGTTCACACGGATGTCGCTGGTATTGGCCAGTTCGTCGGCAAGAGTTTGCATAAGACCTTCGGTTGCAAACTTGGAGACGGCATAAGGCCCCCAGTATGCGCGTCCTACACGGCCGACACTGGATGAAGTGAAAATGATGGATGCATCTTGTGATTGTTCGAGCAATGGCAGTAATGCTCGGGTCATCATGAATGGGGCGTTAACATTAACTTGCATTACTTGCTGCCATTCTTCGCTGTCAGTTTGGGCTATTGGTTTGCGGTCGCCCAGCATACTGGCATTGTGTAATAGGCCATCTATAGCGCCGAACTCTCTCTCAAGCGTGTCGTGCATATCTTGATAATCTTTCATCACGGCCCCGCCGAGATGGATCGGGTATATGGCAGCTTGCGGATAGCCAGCTTTTTCAATTTCATCGTAAACTGATTCCAGTTTTTCGATAGTTTTTCCCACCAGAATGACAGTCGCTCCGTGTGCGGCAAACGTGATTGCGGCGCAGCGGCCAATGCCATCACCGGCACCGGTTATAACAATAATTCGGTTCTGCAGTACGTCATCAGGTGCTTGATACAGATGAGGCTTGGGGGTGATCGAGGTGGGTTGTGTGGGCATGAGAAGTTTCCGGAGTTGTGTCTTTGTTATTGCCTTCGCGGGTCTGTCTACTGTGGCAATATAAAGTTGGCTTGTAATAATGGTTGTATTTCGTTGGCATGATCAACGTAAAAATCGGCGCCCCAGTTTTTGGCGGGGTCATGCCGTTCAATATAGCCGTAATTTACGGCGATAGTTTTCATGGCTGCATTTTTGCCGGCTTCTATATCGCGACGATGGTCGCCGAGGTAGATTGCATTGCTCGGCATGCAGGTTATTTGATCGCAGGCTAAAAGCATCGGTTCTGGATCTGGCTTGGTATTGGCAACATCGTCGGGACAGACCAAGGTGCTGCAGCGTTGACTCAAATTAAGGGCTGACAGTATAGGTTCGGCGTATTGACGGGGCTTATTAGTTACAATGCCCCAGGGGAGCCTACGTTGCTCGAGCCAAATTAACAGATCGTTGATACCTGGAAACAGAACC
>CAYNZI010000077.1:0-8222 GCA_964401565.1 uncultured Spongiibacteraceae bacterium | reverse complement strand
GGTGGTGCCCGGCCTGCTCCTCGGTGTTAAAATCCGATCCATGAAGTTTACTCCAACGACTATAGATCAGTGGCGCCCGGCCTGATTTTTGGAATAAAACACAACTCCCAAAACCTACTCCAACAGTTAGTTATGTTCGATCTATTCTTGAACCTGAGCTGCCGCCGCATATTACCCCGTTTGATGAAAAACAGGCCAGTTATCGATGATGTCATCATCTTTTACCACCAGTATATCGCCAAACTGCAGCATGACATGTTCGCTTTGGGTCGGTCGTAAGAATATGTAATCGTCAACCTGCAGATCGACAGAGTTAGAGGTGGTGATAGGACTTTGATTGGTGCTTTGATAAATGGGATCAGAGACGCCAACAGGCGACACAACTTTTGCTTTCCAGTAGCCGCCGTAAATATAGTACAGGCGTTGCATATTTGGATTCCACAATGGCAGTAGCTTCGCAATGGCAGGATCTCCAGGAAGTTTTAACTCGTCATAGCGTTTGAGTATGGGTGTTGCGATGAACAGGGCGGAATAGTTTCCTTTCATATGAAAGGTGTCAAAATCCATGGGTTTTACAATACCTGATCCCGCCGACAGGTCATTCAAGAGCGTGTCTTTTTCGTAGATGCCCAGCGTGTGACTACCGGCACCATTGAGGGTCAGCTTTTCTATATCGATACCTCGAGCTTTGGCTTGATCGATAAACCCCTTGTAGATAGTGAGTACTGACTGAACAGCGGGGCTTTCCAGCTTGGCCTTGAGACCGGATAGATGAGGTTCGTAACCCATAACCCCGGAGAAAGTTAAATGCTCTGGATCACTGTCGACGGTGTCTAACACAGAGTCGAGAGATTGCGCTGTCGACAATCCGCCCCGATGCAAGCCGACGTCAATCTCACAGTTGATGCGCATAGTTACGCCGAGCTTGTTTGCCAGCTGCTGGTATTGAATCAATCGTTCCGGAGTGTCGATAAGCCACTGAATTTGTTCGCAAGCATCAGCGGCTGGACTAGTGAGCTTATTGAAAAATGTTTCCACGGCAGTAATGGGCATTGGCTTTCCCATTAATATGTCCGCTTGTGGGAAGGCATTAACAATAGCGTTTAGGAATGGTTGGTGAAAAACCATCAGAGCATTGGTATTTGCTCGTGCCATAATGTGTTTTAACAGATCCAGCGAGGGTAAAGACTTCACCACAATTCTGTAGGTTTTGTCGGGGCCGACAGAATTACTTATTTGATCGATATTGTGATTCATGCGGTCAATGTCGACCATCATAACGGGCCTGCCAGGCCCTTTTTCTTTTAGTAGACTATTGAGTCCTGAGAAGTAGTCGTTATGGTTTTCGCCAACATCTTTGGGGCGAAAAAACAGCGCACCCAAGGCGGCGGCTAGTGTTAATCCCAGTCCGCTAAAAATAACTGAACGACGTTTCATCAAGACTCTCCAAAAAGTTTTCGTAGGTGATCGTTTAGCATTCGCCCGCTAGGGTCGAGTTGCTTGCGAATAGATTGGAAATCGTTAAAGCCAGGATACAATTTAGCAAGTTCGGGTTCATGCAAGGTGTGTATTTTCCCCCAGTGAGGGCGGCCACCGTATTTCCAGAAAATGGGCTCGATGAGATCAAAATACGGCCGATAGTCTTCCGACGCAATTCGATGCACTGAGATGGCTGCATGATCTTCATGTCCGGAACTCATGCTCAGCAAAGTATCATCGCGCGATACGTAGCGGTATTCCAATGGGAACACGACATCTATTTTTTTGTCGCTAATGGTTCTTAAGATTTCGCGCAGACATTCGGCACCCACTTCTAAGGGAACCGCATATTCCATTTCGTTGAAGCGATTGCTGCGAACATTGGCTAATATGTTGTAAGACTCATCAACTTTTTCACTGGGTTGGACCTGCTCAGCCAATCCATTGATTAACGGTCGCCTGTCTTCCGGAGAGACTTCCATCCAACTTCGCATAGCGCTACCCATGGCAGCTTCTTCTTCAGGCGAAGGAGGAGGGTTGTTGATAGGTTCGTCGGTTTCGTCAGTTGAGAGAACAAACGAATAGTCCGAATGTGTCATCGGCATTATTTCGAAATGCCGGTGGCTGGCAGCATGCCTGTCAAAATTGGCGAGAATATCCTCGGTGTTTTCAATCCAGCTTTTTTGTTTGAGCCGATAAGGTGATCGATTCCTTAGAGTGATTTGTGTGATGACGCCCAGTGCGCCGATGCTTACGCAAGCGGCTTTAAAAAGTGCAGGATCAGATGCTTCATCGATGTCGATTTGCTCGCCCTGCGGGGTGATAAGACGTAAGTGGGTAATGTATCCCGATAAGCACTGAAAATTAATGCCGGTTCCGTGAGTTGCTGTGGCGGTTGCCCCGGCCAATGTTTGGCGATCAATGTCGGGCATGTTGAAAAATGCCTGGCCAATATTCTGAAGAGCTGCTCCCATATTCGCAAGCCTGGTGCCCGCGCCGAAGGTCGCTGTCATTTCTTTCGGGTCGTGACTGATTAATCCATCGAACTGGTCAGCGACAATGATATGTCCGTTAGTGGGTACCAACGGGGTAAATGAGTGTCCCGAACCCACCGGGCGAATTGAGCCGCTGGTGGACTTTAAGTAGCTTGACAGTTCATTTTCAGTTGAAGGAGAAATTCTGCCTTGGGGATACCCGACAACACTGCCAGACCAATTGCGCCAGGGTAGTGATGAGCTATTCCCGGCTGGTGTTCTTTCGCTGGCAGAGAAAGCGTGGCCACTGTAACTGTACATTGCAGCGATCGCGCTAGTCGCTAAAAATTGACGGCGAGATATTTTATTCATGGTGACTCTCCTGCCATAAAATCAATCAACGCTGAAAAGTCGTCACGATCGCATGACATGCAATATCCTAATGGCGGCATATCGTTAAAACCATCAATGGTGTGGGTCATGAGTACAGCCTTTCCCTGGGCAAGGCGGGGAGCCCACTCTGCGCTGACGCCTATTTTCGGAGCGCCGCCAACACCACTGGTGTGGCAGAGCGCACAGCTTCGTGACCATTTTAAGGCGACTTCTTCAGCGGCAAGTGGTGCACTTGAACGGGCTAACGCTGGGCTAGAAACTATCAGTGGATCATCCCCTGGTCCGGGTGTCGAATAGCTGCAGGCTACCAGGCTAAAGCCAAGCGTAAAAACCAATATTGAGTATTTTATTTTATTCATCGCTACTGACATCCACCCTGTGGTTCTGAAGTTTACTGACATGCTGACTACTGCCAGGACTTTAACAATTCATCATAACCGATGGTAATGGGCCGAGGTTTCTCGTTATCGATTTTTGCCTTTGGTGCGCCGGGTTGATTAAACCAGTAGTCAGCCCCCTTTTCATCATTCAATAGTGGGCCGTATTGACCTTGCACACCGGCACGTTGCAATCGTTTGAGTAGCTTTTCCTGAGATTGACAGAGTGCGTCTAATGCTTCCTGTGCGGTTTTTTCGCCGGAAGACGCGTCGCCAATGTTTTGCCACCAAAGCTGTGCAAGTTTCGGGTAATCGGGGATATTAGTTCCGGTGGGCGACCAGTGTACGCGCGCGGGAGATCGATAGAATTCAACCAGACCGCCCAGTTCGGCTGCGCGGTCGGTGAAAGATGGGTGATCAATTGAACTGTCGCGAATAAACGTGAGTCCAACATGAGATTTTTTTACGTCAACCGTCTTCGATACGACAAATTGAGCATAAAGCCAAGCCGCTTTTGCTCGATCAACGGGTGTTGACTTCATTAGTGTCCATGCGCCGGCATCTTGGTAACCAATTTTTGTCCCCTCCTGCCAGTAGATTCCATGCGGAGATGGCGCCATCCGCCACTTCGGCGTACCGTCATCGTTCATCACGGCAATACCCTCTTTGACCATGTTAGGGGTAAAGGTGGTGTACCAGAAAATTTGTTGGGCAATCTTACCTTGGGCTGGAACTGGGCCCGACTCTGAAAAGTCCATACCTGCAGCTGCGGGTGGTGCGTATTTTTTTAGCCATTCGACATATTTTTCCAAGGCGTAAACTGCAGCGGGACTATTGGTAGCGCCACCGCGTGCAACACAAGAAGCGGTTGGCTGCGAATTCTCGTTGACCCTAATGCCCCATTCATCAACAGGAAGTCCATTCGGTTCGCCTTTATCTCCCATGCCCGCCATCGACATCCATGCGTCGGTGAAACGCCAGCCGAGGGATGGATCTTTTTTCCCATAGTCCATGTGACCATAGACCTTCACGCCATCTATCTCTCGGCCGGTAAAGAATTCGGCTATGTCCTCGTAGGCTGACCAATTGACGGGCACGCCTAAGTCATAACCATACCTCGCTTTAAAATCGGCCATGTTGTTACTGTCAGTAAACCAGTCAAGGCGGAACCAGTACAAATTGGCGAACTGTTGGTCGGGTAGTTGATACAATTTGTCGTCAGGCCCAGTGGTAAAAGATGTGCCAATAAAGTCATCGAGATCCAAACCCGGATTGGTCACATCCTTACCTTCGCCTGTCATCCAGTCGGTAAGGTTGCGAACTTGTTGATAGCGCCAATGGGTACCAATGAGATCGGAATCATTGATATAGGCGTCGTAGATGTTTTCGCCGGATTGCATTTGTGTCTGCAGTTTTTCTATAACGTCCCCCTCATTTATAAGGTCGTGAGTGACTTTGATACCGGTGAGTTCGCTGAACGCTTTTGCCAGAACCTTGGATTCGTATTCATGGGTCGCTATGTTTTCTGAAACCACTTGAATTGCCATGCCCTTGAAAGGCTTGGCGGTGCGGACAAACCAATCAATTTCCTCCTTTTGTTCGTCTTTGGACAGCGATGACGGCTGGAATTCTTCTATCCATGCATCTGCTGTTCGGCTCTCTGCTAGAGCATGTGAACTCATCGTAGTAGCAACACCGATAAAAAATGCACAGATAGTGAGTGACAGTTTCACGAGATACTTCATTTATTATTCTCCAGCACTTTTTTTTAAACCCAGCGAAACACGCAGATAGCGTACACCAGGCAACACACTAATGCGCCCCACAGTGGGGCTCCAAATAGAGCCAGCCAGAACAGACAGATAAAGGCTGATCCTAGCAGGCTGATAAAAAATCTGTCGCCCGGGGTTGTTGCAAATCTCAAAAGACCGACGCGAGGAGCTTGGGGGGCGATAATTCCCCAAACTATCATAATTAGTAGCGCAGTGCCGATGAAAGCAAAAAAAAGTGCTGTCGGCGTCGTCCACCCCATCCATGATAAATCCATAAACTGCCCCTAACCCTTCTTTATCATTTGTCTATACCCGGCCCAAGGCAAAGCCTTTGGCTATATGGTTACGGACAAAATAAATAACCAGTGCTCCGGGAATGATCGTCAATACTCCCGCTGCAGCGAGCACCCCCCAGTCGACACCGGAAGCCGACACGGTTCTGGTCATTGTGGCGGCGATTGATTTTGCTTCAACGGCCGTTAAGGTACGGCTGAGAAGTAATTCAACCCAGGAAAACATAAAACAAAAGAAGGCTGTTACGCCTATTCCTGACGCGATGAGGGGTACGAAAATTTTGCTGAAAAACCGAAAGAATCCATAACCGTCGATATAGGCTGTTTCATCTATCTCTCTCGGAACTCCCCGCATAAAGCCTTCCAGTATCCACACGGCAAGCGGTACGTTGAATAAGGTGTGTGCGAGTGCCACAGCAATGTGTGTGTCAAATAGCCCCACACTTGAGTAAAGCTGGAAAAAAGGCAGCACGAATACGGCTGGCGGAGCCATGCGATTAGAGAGCAGCCAAAAGAACAGGTGTTTGTCACCCATAAACCGATAACGGCTAAACGCATAGGCAGCGGGAAGGGCTACGGCCAATGAAATTAATGTGTTAATAACAACATAGATAATGCTGTTTACGTAACCCATATACCAACTGGCATCAGTGAAAATGGTGATGTAATTATCGAACGTTACCCTATTTGGCCACAGCGAAAACCCGTCTAATATTTCTTGATTGGATTTCAGACTCATGTTGACCAGCCAGTAGATAGGCAGCATCAAAAACAGAATGTATAATATCATTATACAGTTCGCTCGACTTATCTTCATGACTGATCCTCTTCATCAGCATGAATCATCACCGTGTAAAATACCCATGAGATAAGTAAAATCATCAGAAAATAAATGAGTGAAAATGCCGCGGCCGGCCCCAGGTCAAACTGCCCAATGGCCATTTTTACCAAATCTATCGACAGGAACGTGGTGGCATTGCCCGGTCCCCCTCCGGTTACAACGAACGGTTCGGTATAGATCATGAAGCTATCCATGAAGCGCAATAGCACAGCGATCAACAGGACCCCTTTCATTTTTGGTAGTTCAATATAGCGGAAGATATTCCAACGACTGGCTTGATCAATTTTAGCGGCTTGGTAGTAAGCATCAGGAATTGATTGTAATCCCGCGTAACAGAGGAGAACCACCAGTGACGTCCAGTGCCATACGTCCATTACAATAATAGTAATCCATGCGTCCACGGCATTTTGGGTGTAGTTGTAGTCGACACCTATCGCGTTAAGCGAGTAACCCAGCAAGCCAATGTCGATGCGACTAAAAACCTGCCAGATGGTGCCCACCACATTCCATGGAATCAATAAGGGTAGCGCGATTAGAACGAGGCAGAGAGATGTCCATAAACTATTATTTTTTGGCATTTGAAGCGCGATGAAAATACCCAGCGGAATTTCGATAATAAGAATGATTGCACTAAATAATGCTTGTCGCATCAGTGCGTTGTGCATCCGTTCTGACTGGATTATTTCTTCAAACCACTCAAGGCCAACCCAGAAAAATTCATTGTTGCCAAAGGTGTCCTGTACGGAATAGTTAACGACGGTCATCAGTGGGATAACCGCTGAAAACGCAACTAGAATTAGTACGGGTAATACCATAAACCAGGCTTTTTGATTGACTGTCTTTCTCATGGTGTTACCAGCCAGTCATTTTCATACACATTTATTCGTTGGCGATCAAAGGAAACAAATTTCATGTCGTGTTGAATGTCTTGTTCTTGAGTACTGACAATATTTAGTGCGTTGCCAAAAAAATCAGCTCTGACAATTTTGAGGCGCCCTATGTCTTCAACGCTTTTTATGGTGACAGGAAGGTCATCGGTGTTGTTCGTTAACGTAATGAATTCTGGCCTGATTCCCAATGCTAGTTTTCCGTTCAGCGGTTTATACGATGCGGCCAGAGATAGTTTTTCCCCGCAGACTGTGGCTGTATTTCCGTGAATTTCAGTGGGTAGAATATTCATTCCGGGTGAGCCGATGAAATAACCGACGAAGGTGTGCGCGGGCTTTTCAAATAACTCTTGTGGCGTGCCGATTTGTACAACCTCTCCTTCTGACATTACGACAACCTTGTCGGCAAAAGTCAGGGCTTCAGTTTGGTCGTGGGTGACGTAAATCATGGTATGTCCCAACTGACTGTGCAGTGCTTTGAGTTGTGAGCGTAGCTGCCATTTCATGTGTGGATCAATCACGGTGAGAGGCTCATCAAAAAGAATGGCGTTGACGTCTTCCCGAACCATGCCCCGACCGAGACTGATTTTTTGTTGGGTGTCGGCGGTGAGTCCTCGGGCTCTACGATTGAGTAGAGACTCTATGCCAATCATCTCGGCGATATCCTTCACGCGCTTGTTAACATAATCCGCTGGAAGCTTGCGGTTTTTAAGTGGAAATGACAAATTTTCGGCCACGGTCATGGTGTCGTAAACCACGGGAAACTGAAAAACCTGGGCGATATTTCTTGCGGCTGTGTCACAGGCGGTGACGTCTTGGTCATCGAATAAAATACGGCCTTGGGACGGTGTTAATAGCCCCGAGATGATATTAAGTAATGTTGACTTGCCGCAACCGGACGGACCAAGTAACGCGTACGCAGAACCGTCATCCCATTCATGATTGAGGGTCTTTAATGCGAAGTCTTGCTCTGACGCTGGATTGCTCATATAGCTATGAGCCAAATTTGAAAGTGTAATTTTTGCCACGGTTAAACACCCTTCAGCGATTGAGTATACGGTGCCAGTGCGGCTGTTTTTCCGATGGCATCAAAAAAATACAAATGTGCTGGATCGACAAATACGTCAATTGAACCCCCCGGAGTCAAGTCGTGAATTCCATGCAGCAAACTTACCCAGTGCTGCTGCTGGTGTTGTAGGTGAAGGA
>CAYNZI010000076.1:0-8335 GCA_964401565.1 uncultured Spongiibacteraceae bacterium | reverse complement strand
CCGGCACTGGGTTCGCACACGTGTTCCGTTAGGAATGAATTTCACAACAAATAGGATTTTAACGTGAGCGATATCAATATTGCTGAATTGCAGACTTGGATAGGTAAACAGGAGACGCTTGTTGATCGGTTAACACCATTTCAGGTCAATGGTTTGTCTGCTGTTTTGGGTTATCCCGAAAGCAAGGCTAAACCGGGTGTCGAATTGCCACAGCCCTGGCATTGGTTGTATTTTTTGCCAACAGTTAGCGCCCCCGAGATAGACGTAGACGGGCATCCCAAACGAGGTGGTTTTTTACCTCCCGTACCATTGCCTCGCAGAATGTGGGCGGGTAGTAGTCTTGATTTCTTGTCGCCTCTTATCGTCGGTGAGACTATCGAGCGACTATCGACTATTGACGATGTTGTATTGAAGTCTGGGAGTACTGGGAAATTGGTTTTTGTGACCGTGTCTCACGAGATTTTGTGTGCTGGAAAATTGGCGATCAGAGAACGGCAAAACCTAGTCTATCGAGAAGCGAGTACCAATAATACACCGCCACCTGCAAAATCGGCGCCCGCTGAAGCGCAGTGGAGCAGAGACGTTACACCTGACCCGGTGATGTTGTTTCGCTACTCGGCGTTAACTTTTAACGGTCACAGGATCCACTATGATCGGGATTATGCAACTCAGCAAGAGGGTTATTCCGGGTTAGTGGTGCATGGCCCATTGACGGCAACATTGTTGCTGGACTTGTTATTTAGGGAAATGCCCGATGCCAAGCTATCATCGTTTAGTTTCCGGGGAATAAGTCCACTGATCGATACCGATGTGATTTGCTTGCAAGGGTGTCGCCAGGGGACACAGGTTAAATTGTGGGCACTGAATGGATCTGGTGCACTGGCGATGAGTGCAGAGGCATTATTGGCTTAGGCCAGATAACGACTAAATAGGACGATTATCATGAGTTTGGATTTACCGTTGTGGCGGTCAATGCTGTTTGTACCAGCGAATGTCGATCGCTTTGTCAATAAAGCGCATGAACGAAATGCTGATGCAATTATTCTTGACTTGGAAGACAGCGTACCACTCGCTGAAAAGGCTGCAGCGAGAGCGCTTATTGGGTCTGCGGCTAGGTTGGTTTCACGTGCTGGTGCCGATGTTGTCGTGCGGATTAACAGTTCATTGCGTTTGGCTGTTGCCGACCTGGAAACAGCGGTTGATGCAGCTGTTACAGCGATTTGTGTACCTAAGGTCAGTAGTGCTGAGCAGTTGCAGTGGATTAGTGAAGCGATAGATGAGCTAGAACTTGAAAAAAAGTTGCCGCAGGGGCATACCCGTCTAATTGCATTGGTCGAATCGGTAGCGGCATTGCCGAAGTTGGTCGAAATTGCCAGCAGTACGCCTCGGTTACGAGGACTAATTCTTGGACCGGAAGATTTTTCAACCTCCGCGGGAATGGAGCCGACTGCCGATGGCTTGTTGTATCCCAATCAGCAAATTGTATTCGCCGCCCGTGGTGTTGGAATTGCCCCGCTGGGTTTTGTCGGTTCGATTGCTGAATACAGTGATAAGGATGCTTTTCGTCATACTATACGGCGATCTAAGCAATTGGGTTTTGTCGGTGGGTTTTGTATTCATCCTGATCAGGTGACGGTCATGAATGAAGAGTTTTCGCCGTCCCGGGAGGACGTCGAAAATGCCAGAGGATTGTTAGCGGTATTTCAACAAGCCATCGAGCAGGGTCTTGGAGCGGCAGAGTATAAAGGTAAGATGATTGATGCCCCGGTGGTAGCTAGAGCTCGTGAGCTATTAGCGGTGGATAAGAAAATACAGGCGCGTGGCTGATTTCAGCCATCACAATTCACGGACTCTTGCAGTTCCTGTAAACTGCCGCGCTTTGTATACATCCACGAGCGGGTCAAAACAACGTCATGATTGAAGTCGGCGCAATTAAACAAACCATCAAGGATTTGTCTGAACGAACGGAAGCGCTTCGGGGGTATCTTTGACTATGATATCCGCAAAGAACAGCTGACAGAAGTAGAACTGGAACTGGGAGAACCCTCTGTTTGGGACGATCCCGATCGCGCGCAAGACCTCGGCAAGCAACGTGCAGCATTAGAGACCGTTGTAACCACTATTGATAAGATGACCGTTGGGCTTTCAGATGTGGCGGAATTGCTGGAGATGGCGGTCGAAGAAGACGACGCTGATACGGTTGCGGATATCGAAGAGGAGCTTCAGTCGTTAAATCAGCATCTTGAAAAGCTCGAGTTTCATCGTATGTTTTCCGGTGAAATGGACGCAAATAACGCTTTCCTCGAAATTCAATCTGGCTCAGGTGGAACAGAGGCTCAGGATTGGGCTGAAATGATTTGCCGGATGTACTTGCGCTGGGGAGAATCTAAAGGCTTTAAAACAGAGCTGATGGAGGCTTCGGATGGTGATGTTGCAGGGATTAAAAGCGCTACGATTCGGTTTTCAGGGGAGTATGCGTTCGGTTGGCTGAGAACTGAAACCGGTGTTCACCGCCTGGTTCGTAAGTCGCCTTTCGATTCGGGCAGTCGTCGCCACACGTCATTTGCGTCGGTTTTTGTATCGCCAGAAATTGATGACAATATAGATATTGAAATTAATCCTTCAGACCTGCGCACCGATACGTATCGGGCCAGTGGTGCCGGTGGACAGCATGTCAACAAAACCGATTCAGCGGTCAGAATTACCCATGAACCATCGGGGATTGTAGTCCAGTGTCAGAGTCAGCGCTCACAGCATCAAAATCGGGACTTTGCCATGAAGCAATTGAAAGCAAAGCTTTATGAGATGGAAATGCAGAAACGTAACGAAGCCGCCCAGGCCCAAGAAGACAATAAGGCAGATATCGGCTGGGGCAGCCAGATACGCTCGTATGTTTTGGATGATCAAAGAATCAAAGATTTGCGGACGAATGTGCAGAGCAGCAACTGTAATAATGTTCTGGATGGTGATTTAGACTTATTCATTGAAGCATCATTGAAAATGGGATTGTAATAAATCATGTCAGCATTATTGGTTGGTGATGACGGAAACATAAGCGAGTGGCAATGGTTGCTCGGGAAAGAAAAGAGTGAAATTGGAAATGACTGAAACACAAAACACTGAAAATAAATTGATAGCTGAGCGTCGCGCCAAGTTGACCACGATACGTGAGAAACGCAACGCGTTTCCGAATAGTTTTCGGCGCAATGCCTATGCACTCGATCTGCAAAGTGAATTGGGCGAGAAAGATAAAAATGACCTGGAGCAGTTGGACAGAAGAGCGGCGATAGCAGGGCGTATTATGGCTAAGCGTGGACCATTCCTGGTGCTGCAGGATATGTCGGGTCGTATTCAAGCCTATGTGGATAAGAAAAAACTGCCAGAGCAGCAAGTGGCGGAAATTAAAACGTGGGATATTGGCGATATTATTGGTTGTGAGGGTCCCGTGCACAAATCAGGCAAGGGTGACCTTTATGTCTATATGGATACAGTGGAGTTACTTACTAAGTCACTGCGACCACTACCTGACAAATTTCATGGTCTACAAGATCAGGAGATGCGTTATCGGCAGCGATATGTTGATCTGATTGTCAGTGAAGAATCCAGAGACGTTTTCAAACTTCGGTCTAAAATGGTTAGCTTTATACGCAATTACCTTGATAGTGCAGATTTCATGGAAGTGGAAACACCGATGATGCAAGTCATTCCCGGAGGTGCCACAGCTCGACCTTTTGTCACCCATCATAATTCTCTAGATATGGATATGTACCTGCGGATAGCACCGGAATTGTATTTGAAGCGATTGGTTGTTGGCGGTTTTGAACGTGTGTTTGAAATTAATCGAAGTTTCCGCAATGAAGGTTTGTCTACGCGCCACAATCCAGAATTTACCATGCTTGAGTTTTATCAGTCCTATGCAGACTATCATGACTTGATGGATTTAACTGAAGACATGTTGCGCAAGATGGCCTTGTCCGTTCTGGGTACTACCACCATAGTGAATACCGTCAAAAATGAAGAGGGCGAAGTCATCGAAAGTTTTGACTATGATTTGTCTCAACCATTTGAGCGCATATCGGTTTTTGACTCTATTCTGCATTTTAACCCAGAGGTCACTGCCCAACAGATAGATAATATTGAAGGTGCTCGCCAAGTGGCTGAATCCTTACATATACCGCTTAAAAACAGCTATGGTCTGGGTAAGGTGCAAATAGAAATATTTGATAAAACAGTTGAACATCATCTGCGTCAGCCCACTTTCATCACTCATTACCCAACCGAAGTATCGCCTTTGGCGCGTCGCAGTGATGATGATTCTTTTGTCACCGACCGCTTTGAGTTTTTTGTCGGCGGACGGGAAATTGCCAATGGTTTTTCTGAGTTGAATGATGCGGAAGATCAGGCCGAACGATTTAAATCACAGGTGGCAGAGAAGGACGCTGGAGATGACGAGGCAATGCACTATGATGCTGACTATATCACAGCGCTGGAATATGGACTGCCGCCTACCGCTGGCGAAGGTATTGGTATCGATCGTTTGGTGATGCTGTTCAGTGATTCGCCGTCAATTCGTGATGTATTACTGTTTCCTCATATGCGGCCACAGGGCTGACTTCAGCTTGATTGGGGGTGACTGAGCGGCATGTGGACAGTAAATGTCGTGCCGCTGTCAATCACGCTATCAACGTTAATATTGGCGCCCATTAAATCGCAATATTGTTTGCATAGCGTTAATCCCAGTCCTGTGCCGCCGTATTGGCGTGTTGTTGAAGAGTCCGCTTGTCTGAATGCATCAAAAATAATCGCTGATTGTTCGTCCGTCATGCCTATGCCTTTGTCTGAAACTGAAAAAATAACGGTTGCCGGATTGTTGGGCTGATCAAGGCTGGCTGATATTCGTATCTCATTGTTTTCGCTGAACTTACAGGCGTTGCTCAGCAAATTGATAAAAATGTGTCGAAATTTGGTGGCGTCATTTTCGAGAAGCGGTATTTGCTGACTGCCCTTATAGATAAGCGTGTTGTTTCTTTGGCCCGCAAGCGGTGCGATGGTGGCGATCACTTCAGTGAGAATGGCGTTGCAGTCAAATAGCTCCAAATAGAGTGTCATATTCCCCGATTCTATTTTCGAAAAATCTAAAACATCGTTAATTTGATTCAGTAAATGCTTTCCTGCAATTAAGATATTTTTCAAGTCGGATTGTTGGCCTTCGCTATTGGCGTTTCCAGGATCTATTTCCTCTAACATCATTTCACTGTATCCGATAATGGCGTTAAGCGGCGTGCGAAGTTCGTGACTCATATTGGCGAGGAAGTCACTTTTGGCATGGTTGGCAAAGTCTGCGTCTTCTTTTGATTGTTTGACGTCAGCCATCGCCTGTCGCATTTTTTCCGACATGGCATTGAATGCTTCCGCCGTTTCACCAACCTCATCTCTGTGGATGATCGGGATTTTGTAATCAAAATTTCCTCCGCCAACAATAATGGAGCCTTTTTTCAAAGCCTTGAATGCATTGTTTGTGTAGCGGATTAAAAGTGTGCCCAGTCCTATAGTTAATAGTATTGAAACCACAAATACAGCGGTGCTGATATTTCGAGTCAAAGATTCCAGTGTTGATATCTGTTGGAATTTTTTGTCGGATATCGCAATCAGTTTATCGTCCAATTTCTCCAGCTCTGTACCAAGGGATTGATAGGCTTGCAGCATATCAAGGTTGACCATGCCTATCGTCTCACCAGGCGTACCGACGTCAAGGTAATGATTTTTCACGGCCGCTACCAGCATGTCAGCACGTCGAGTTATGTTAAAGAATTCGTTAGTGGCGGCTTGGGGGATGGATTTTCCGAGATTCAGGGTGGCGATTTTTATCGTGGCCAGATTTTTCTGTAATCGTATTCTTGGTGGCAGTATCAATAATGGTTCCAGCCCGGGAGAGACCGCACCGTTGAATGATTTCTCGAAAAGATCTTCGAGGCGTTGTTGGATCTTCATTGTCTGGAATTGACTGGATATTGTGTGCTGCAGTTCATCAAGACTCTTGTTTCGAGAGCTATTGACCCAGGAATCAGTGCCTACATTGATAGAAAATAGCAGTAAAATCGCAATAATTGATAAAGTAAGGCGTACGCGTAAACTCATTTTTAGGCTATGTTTTTTTTGTCATGTGTTGTTCGATCATAGTGACCAAATGATCGAAATTGATGGGTTTGGTGGTGTAGTCGTCACAGCCGGCAGCGAGTGCTTTCCCCCTGTCGCCAGCAAGTGCGTGTGCTGTGAGCGCAATAATAGGTGTGTCGGTAGTGTCTTTGATTTCCCGGCTGGCTGTCCATCCGTCTTTTACGGGTAGCTCCATATCCATAAGAATGATATCCGGCTTTTCCAGAATGGCCTTTTTTACAGCAATTTCACCATTGCTGGCAGTGGTGACGCTATATTGACGACGTTGCAAGCGCCGCGATAACATGTCCCGGTTCATATCATTGTCTTCGACCAGTAGTATCAGCGTCATCGCGTTAGCCCATCACTTTAGGGTTTGAAACGTCAGCGTTACTCGCCGCGACCTTTGGCGGACTGACGCCTTCCAGTTTATAGACTTGAATGGCTTTTAAAATACCTTTTGCTTGGATGGATTGGGCCGGACCAATGATCAATGAAGATTGGCAGTCGTTGCGGGTTGCTTCAGTGATTAAGATCTCGCCGGCTTGGCAGTGTCCACCAACTCGAGAGGTCTGGTTGACGGCGTGCCCGACGATTCCGTACTTGGCACGTTTTTCTGAGCCTATGTTGCCCGCGACTACCAGCCCTGTATTGACGCTGACGCCCATCGTTATTTCGGGGAGTTGATCCTTTTTGTTTTGTCGGTTGATAAGGGCCATTGCTTGCTGCATGGCGATTGCAGCTTGCACCGCGCGATCACTATCGTCATCACTCGTGGTGGGTGCACCAAAGATTGCTAATATGGCGTCGCCGATAAATTCATCAACGGTTCCGCCATATTGCATGACAACGTCACTCATGACACCCAGGTAATTGTTCAATAATCGGACGACGCGCTGGGGCGGCAATTGTTCTGCGATAGAGCTAAAGCCGCTGATATCGGCCATCAAAACCGTGACCTTACGCTGGCTGCCGCCCAGCTCAAGACCCTCCGGGTTTTCCAGAATGCGCGTGACGATATCCTCGGATAGATAGCGCCCAAACACGCTGCGAATGAAATGCTGATTGCGCTCAAGCTCCTTGCGGTAGTGCAGTTCTTTATTGTGCCAACGCTTGCGTTCGACTCCGGCCCTGATTCGCGCTTGTAACAAAACGGGATTAAATGGCTTGAACAAATAGTCTTCAGCACCAGCTTCGATGCAGCGTATCACTCGATCTGTTTCTTTGTTTCCGGAAACGACAATGACAGGAATGGCTCGTAATTTTTCGTCTTGTTTCAGGAGCTCCAGTAGTTCATCACCGTCCATTTCAGGCAGAATGAGATCGAGCAGTATGAGGTCTACTTCTTTCTCTGCAAGAATGGAAAACATTGATGTTCCGGTACTGGCTTCCAGGACATTGGCGTTATTTAGTTGAAGATAACGTTTTAATATGTCGCGGCTTTCTACTTGATCATCGACGATGAGAATGGTGCCGTCGATTGTGTTCGGGGCAGGGCTGGCAGTATAAGAGAGTGTTTCTTCGAGGTTGTCGTGATTTGCCAGCTGATGGCATAGACGCAGAATTTTTTGCAGTGGGTCATACAGTGCCATATCAACAATCGGCTCCATTTCTTCGAGAATGAATTCGCTGTAGCCGATTGTCGCACTGATTAAATTTCGCAGTTCGTGTCTCACTGCGCGACTGTCGGTAATGGTTCCTCGGGATACGGATTGGGTGAAATGGTTTAGCTTTAGCCCTACGGCTTGCAACTTATTTAGATCATCGTTCAGCGATGTGCCGCGTGTTGGTTCGGCAAGGGGCTGCAGAGCGTCAATTTGATCGACCACTTTCTTGGCATCGGGTAGCCATGGGGGTCGAGACGGGAGGGTGAGATTTTTTTCCATTACAGTATTTTGTTATTTATGTTCCGTAAGTATATATCACCACAGGGAAAGTTGTTGTGTAGCCAGCTGGAAAAGTAGATTTGCTGTGCTATATTCAAATTCACCGGTATTAGAGAACAGCATTGGCTATGGCAGTGCTGCGTCGTAATGCAGGGCATTGAATATGAAGGATTCGTATTCGATCTGTAAATCAATCATGACTGATGGCTACGATATTATGATTTTGGATAGTGTTGAGATTTTTGAAGGTTTAACCCAGCCGGAACTGGAGGTGCTCGCGAATAGCGGTGTAA
>CAYNZI010000075.1:0-8458 GCA_964401565.1 uncultured Spongiibacteraceae bacterium | reverse complement strand
CAGCAATCATGACCGTCACTGCAAAGGGGACTATATCCACACCCAGCTGCTGACTAGCGGCAACAGCAATAGGGAAAATCATCACCGCGGCCGCCAAGTTGGAAATCACCGCTGAAAACACCGCGGTTAACACAAACAAACCAATCAATGTGCCAGTTGGCGAATGGGCAGTATAACTAATCATTGCATCGGCAATCACCGTCGCTGCACCGGTCTTTTCGAGCGCCCCACCCAAACCTATAGACGCCGCAATCACCAACACAACCTGCCAATTGACGCTTTGTCGAGCATCTTGGACATTAATACATCGTGTAATAATCATTAATCCCGCTGCAACCATGCCCGCCTTGAACATTGTTAGTAATCCCAGTGCGACAGAAATAACCATCAACAACATAATCGCAGCGGCTATATTTCGTTGCTCATGACGTACCGGTTGGGAGTTTTCAATTTCACTGACTAACAGAAAATTTTTGCTGTAGCGTTGCTGACTAACGAATTGATCATGAGTTTCCAGTAAAAATGTATCACCGGGTTTGGGGGAAATATCGCCAATTTTGGTTTTTATACGCTCACCATCACGTGCCACCGCAATAATAGCCGCACCGTACAAGTTCCTGAATCGCATATCGCGAATAGATTTTCCTAATTGTGGAAACCCGCGAGAAATAACCACTTCAACCAGGCACCTGGCATGAGCGCCACTGGACAATTTAAACACCTGCTTCTCTGCAATGTTCAGTCCGTGAATGTTTTTCAGATCGACAACCGACCTCACATCACCGGCAAAAATGAGATGATCACCACCCACCAAAACCTCGCGAGGAGAGACCGCCGTAATCAGATGGCCTGCGCGATCTATTTCCACCAGATACATCCCCGGCAGCTGCCTCAAGCCTGCATCTTCAATACTTTTCCCCTCTAATGGGCTACCAACTTCTACCTCCATCTCAACGATATATTGGCGCGCATCCTCAAAAATCGGTAGATCTGCCTCACCACGGTGCGGCAATAACCAACGACTAAACACCATCGTAAAAACCACCACCACCACCACACAAGGAATTCCCACCCATGCGAGATCAAACATGCTCAAACCAACCTCTGGATTGCTGTCCATCAACATGCCGTTGATCACCAAGTTAGTACTACTACCAACCAGAGTACAGGTGCCGCCGACTATCGCGGCATAACTCAACGGTATCATCAGCTGCGACACATTGAGGTTAAGTCGCTTTGCCCAGTCGCTGACTGCAGGCACCATCATCGCCACAACAGGCGTATTGTTCAGCATGGTACTCATCGCAGCGACCGGCAACATCAATCTCAATTGCGCGACCTCTGTACTCTTAGGACGGCCAAGTAGATTGGTGGACACCCAGCCAACGACGCCGGTCTGCGCCAACCCTCGTGCTACCACAAACAACACCGCCACGGTCGCCATGCCTTCATTCGACATGCCTACTAACGCTTCTTCAGCGGTGATAACATCAAGTAGGGTGAGCAACCCCACACCGCCAACCAAAATAGCATCAGCCGGGTATCGGGAAAAAACTAGCAAGCCAAAACAAAGCACAATAACGACGAGGGTTTGAATAGCTTCAGGGGTTAGGACCATATTCACGCGACTCTGTACACCTTATTGTTAGTGATGTTAGCGATTGTAAAACTGACTAAACTGACCCATAAAATGGTCTAGCTGATCAGCAGGCAGATCATTAATGCCTGCGGCGGCGGCACGCCCCCCCCCCGTAGGGAAGCTTCGACATAATTCGTCGGCGCCAACTTTATTGTCTAATGGTGCACGAACACTAATCAAGTAATTGCCATTCGCCTTTTCAGTGAATACCGCATGCGCCCTTGTCGGTGTCGCATTGGCCAAATCGTTACTGTAAACACCACTAACACGCCTGGCCCAAGGCTTGTTAGGCAGTATGAACGCCGCCACTCTGTCAGTAACAAACTCCGCCTCAAGGTTAGCGGCAGACGCCATATCCGACCGGTAGCCGTTTTCTAGCTTTTCAAAGCTTTGCCGATTTTCATTCATAAAATCGAACGGGCTACCATAAGGACTCACCTGCCGATATAAATCCTCCGGTGTAAAATGCAAATCTTCAAGATTCGATCCGTATCCGTTGTAATTAATATAAATACCCAAGTTTTCTAAACGGTTCAACTCCTGCTCAGACAGACCTAGCGGCTGTGCCAGCGCACGGGCACTGTCTTTCAAGTTATCACCAAACGCTCCTGTAACCGCCCACTCAACAAACTGCCCCTTAAGATGGCCATTGACCAGAATACTGGTACAAACATCTGCCGCCGTGTTAATAATAGTCGTCAGCTGATCGCTTTCTGGTATACCACCCGCAAAGTGGTGGTCCACGTAAAACACCTCGGCCCCGGCTTCTAACGCGGCATTTAGCCCATCGCGATTTTTATCAAGAGACACATCCAATACAGTGATGCTATCACCCGCCTGAGCCTCTATTTGATCCATGAGCTGGATATCGCGCTTAACACCAGTTACCAGTTTACTATCCACTGGCGTCGCATTGCGCAACTGGGTGAGTGCACAGATGCCGTCGGCATCGCCATTAAATATATCGATTATCGCCAAACCTGAAACTCTCTTTTTATCCGTGTAATTGAAACAGTTTAGCACAGAGAAATCGCATCGCAGAGATACCGTTAGACAAGTTAATTGTAAGGTTATGTTGGGAGTATTGAAGACGTCATTCTGGTTTGGATGACTCGACAATATACAAGGTGACGCTATGCTTTTCATTTCTGAGAACCTCGGCCTCTCAACCCAATCAACGCTGAGTCCTTGCTGTTGATCGCGCCCGCTCGCCCAGTCAGGGCACGCTGTTGTCATTGTCAAAAGCCAGATTGAGCGAGAGGCTGGTTGAGCGCAGCGAGTTCCTGTAGCGCTGGCTTTGGACAATGGCGGTGACCGGGCGAGCCGGTGTGATCGACAGCAAGGGCGGATTCACTATACAAGCAACCAGCAACCGAACTAACACTATCAGAGTAAACAAGACTATCTGTGAACAGAACAAAGAAGGGAGGCAAAAAAAACTGCGGCCAGTGTAAAACCAACCACAGCAAAGAGATTTACGGTTTTATTTCAATGCGATGTTATCTTTGTTTTTTGCTAACAAAGAATCACCAATACCTTTCACCGCGGTTAACTCTTCGACCGACTTAAAAGGTCCGTAGTTATTTCGGTAAGCAACAATCGCTTCCGCCTTACTCGAACCAACACCCTTTAAAGATGCCGACAATGTCGCCGCATCTGCCGTGTTGATATTAACCGGTGATGAAATAGAGGAATCCGCTGCAAACAACGGGGAAGAAAGTAATAAACAAAGGGACAGGAAAATATAACGGGATAAACGCATGATAGCGCTCCTTGTGTGTAAGTTAATTAGTCCATTAAAACGGGGAAATCCCCGCTTACCTGTCAAATACTACCACAGCCATTCCATTAGGCAACATCATTTTTACACGAGGATTTTTACTACACGGTCACTCCCAGCGACTGATTGATCAGTGCCAGCGACTCTATTGGGTTTGTCTGCTGGGTAATCGGTCGACCGATGACTAAGAAACTGCTACCTGACTGCATCGCCAGCTCGGGGGTTGCCACGCGCCGCTGATCACCTTGTGCAGTATTTGCCGGCCTTATACCGGGTGTTACCAGCTGGAATTCTTGCGAGATTTCGGCTCTTAACAAAGCTGTTTCCTGAGCCGAGCAAACCACTCCATCGAGACCACAACGCTGGGTCAATTTAGCCAGCCGTAATACCTGTTCCACCGGCGTACAGCTAATGCCGATATCATTTAAATCCTGCTGATCCATACTGGTCAACACGGTTACTGCAATTAACGATGGCGCTTGCTTGACGTTGGCAAGAGCCTCCGCAGCAGCCTCCATCATTCTGGCTCCACCCGATGCATGGACATTTACCATCCAAACACCCAGGTCTGCCGCTGCCTTCACCGCGCCAGCGACGGTATTAGGAATATCGTGAAATTTAAGATCAAGAAAAACATCGAAGCCGCGATCTTGCAACTTTCTGACAACACCTGGACCACAATGGGTAAACAACTCTTTACCGACTTTAACCCGACATTGCGCCGGGTCCAATTGATCTGCCATCACCTCGACTGAAGATAAATCGGAATAATCCAAAGCAACAATGACCGGAGAAGTTGTTGTCATACAATGCCTGCCTCTAGAATGGGTATCAATTCAAAGTGTATGCTGTTCACCATTTTAGCAAATGCCAAGACCGTGGTCAGGTTTGATTATCGCTAATCACCCTCAGCACCCCTAACCGCCTTTATCTGACCCCATTGTTTACAACTGGGACATGACCAATGCAAACGCTTACCTGAGAATCCGCACTGATGACACTGGTACTGGGGCTTGCTTTGCATCAGCTGCTCGATCAACAACTGCAATATATTCAGATTATCTTTTGAACGTCCATCACTACTGGCAATATGCAACTCCACCAGTTTGGCCAAACCTCGCAATGACGGCTTGCGCTTTAACTGTTGCCCAAGAAATTCGCCCGCCGCCGCATCGCCTTTGTTCTTACTGATATTTTCGACCACGGATAACAAGATACTAACCGACGGTGAATAGTCGAGCGTTTCTATCAAATAACGAAAGTACTCATCGGTTGCGCCCAGTTGCTCGTAGCTGGCGTTTAATAGCTCCATCGTTTCAGGAATAAAAGCCGGGGCCTGATCCCTGACTTTACGCAGACTTTTTATCGCTCTGTCGAAGCGACCGGTTCGGAACTCAATATCAGCAACAAGCAGAGATGCGCGAACACAGTTGCGATCGTAAGACAGCGCTTTTTTCAAATGTGCGCGAGCAGATTGATAGTCATTTTTATCCAGCGAGCGTTTAGCCAACTCGCAACAATAATGCGATAACGCGAGGATAATCGATTTATCTGCAGGACTCGCTGTTTTCAGTAAAGAGCGGCGAGGTAGCAACTGACGACCGATGTTAATGGCGTCGACCCACTCTTTTTCATCTTGATAAATTTCCATCAGAAGCCGCATTGAAACTTCTCTCAGCTCTGGAGCCTCTTCGATCAAATCTTGTAACAATCGCTCTGCCCTGTCTAGCAAACCGGCACTGATAAAATCCCTCGCCAACTCCAAATGCGCCTGATGCAAATGTACTCGAGGCAAGCTAGGGCGAGACAACAGGTTTTGATGAATGCGAATAGCCCGATCAACCTCTCCTTTTCGGCGCATTAAATTGCCGACCGCAATATGAGTTTCAAGCGTTTCGCTATTAACCTCGAGAGAGATGATAAAGCTATCCAGGGCACTATCGGGCTGGTCATTAAGTAGGTAATTCAGACCTTTATAATACTGACGATGTAGCGGAAAATCGTCATCGGCACTGGTAACACGACTGCCACGACCTAGCGCCCAGCCGATGGCTATGGCAATAAACACCAAAACAAACTGCCAGCTATCGGCTATCACTTGGGCGTGGTCACGCTAAATTCAGATGTTCGCAGAGAGGCGAGTTCTTCTTGCTGCTTATGCAGCTTCCTTTGCAATAACAGGTTTTGGCTTTTCAGCGTGAGTATCGCCGCGGCGCTGATCAGCATACCGACAATGCCACCCAGAGCAAAAGCCAGCAGCACCCAGAGCGCCACTCGCTGCTCAGGTAATTGTACCAGTAACAGGTCAAGCGCTACCGTGTCAGTATTCTGAATGGAAAATAACACGCCAAACAGTAATACACAGACCAGTAAAATCAAAACGAGTAAACGCTTCATTGGACGCATTGAGGACCCTCTCGGTTAATCGTTACAGATACAACAGCCGTAAGAAAATAGTACGATCTGGAAACCATACCGATCACTTTATAATACTGCAACCGCAACTCAGCGAATTGAGTGGATGATTTTAAATTTGAACAACAAAAGGGGAATTCAATGACAGTGGATCCACTGCCATTAACAGACTTACAAATCTCGCTGAAGGCTCTCATTGACCCGCTCACGCATTTCTTTGCCGGGTTTGAAATGCGGCACATACTTACCGTTTAACTCCACAGTTTCACCCGTCTTTGGGTTGCGACCCTGACGCGGCTCACGATAGTGCAAGGAAAAACTGCCAAATCCACGAATCTCGATACGCTCACCAGTTGCCAGCGTTTGCGACATTTGCTCGATAATGGTTTTTACGGCTAGCTCTACATCTTTAAGAGACAGCTGTGATTGCCGGGATGCAATCCGCTCAATCAACTCAGATTTCGTCATATCTAATACCTGTGACTTATTCCTGTACTTATACTAATAACAAGGACAAGAGTAGCACTGGATTTGGATATGCGCGAATAAAAAAAAAGGGAAAAATTCACCCTCATCAATAACTTAGCTGAAATTTCCCCCCAACCTAGAGCGGCCGGGGGAAATAGTCCGCCTTACTCCTTACCTTCCATTTGTGCCTTAATCAGGTCACCAATGGTCGCTGGAGCAGTGGATCCAGTTTCGGCTACTTTATGCGCCTTAACTGCTTCTTTCTCGTCGGCCATGTCCTTAGCCTTGATAGAGAGCGCTATTGTGCGGTTTTTACGATCAAGACTAATGATCTTAACCTCAACCTCATCGCCTTCTTTCAATGCGTTACGGGCATCTTCAACTTTGTCGCGACTGATTTCAGACGCTTTCAAAGTCCCTTCGATATCTTCAGCTAGCGTAATAATCGCCGCTTTCGCATCGACTTCCTTAACAGTACCCATTACGATGCTGTTTTTATCGTTAGCAGTTGCATAGTTATTAAACGGATCGTCTTCTAACTGCTTGATACCCAAAGATATTCTTTCACGCTCTGGATCTACAGAAAGAATCACAGTCTCGATTTCATCACCTTTCTTGTACTTGCGTACCGCATCTTCTCCAGTTTCGTTCCAGGAGATATCAGACAAGTGAACCAAGCCATCGATAGCGCCTTCTAGACCGATGAAGATACCAAAATCAGTGATCGACTTGATGCCGCCACTAATTTTGTCACCCTTATTGAACTGGCGACCAAATGCATCCCATGGGTTTTCCATGCACTGCTTGATACCCAGCGATATACGACGACGTTCTTCGTCAATATCAAGGATCATTACTTCCACTTCATCGCCTAGGTTAACAACCTTGGATGGGTGGATGTTTTTGTTAGTCCAGTCCATTTCAGATACGTGTACCAGACCTTCAACGCCTTCTTCGATCTCGGCAAAACAGCCGTAATCTGTCAGGTTAGTGATAGTGGCTTTAACACGTGCACCTTCAGGATAGCGACCAGTGATAGAGACCCATGGATCTTCACCCAACTGCTTAAGTCCCAAAGAAACACGATTGCTTTCGCGATCAAATTTCAATATTTTAACGTCGACTTCATCACCAACATTAACAATTTCAGACGGATGTTTGATGCGTTTCCAGGCCATGTCGGTGATGTGCAATAGACCATCTACCCCACCCAAATCAACAAAAGCGCCGTAGTCGGTTAGGTTCTTAACGATACCCTTAACTGACTGACCTTCCTGAAGAGTTGCCAGCAACTCATCACGCTCTGCACTGTTGGCTGTTTCCATAACTGCACGACGAGAAACAACAACATTGTTGCGTTTTTGGTCGAGTTTGATGACTTTAAACTCCAGTTCTTTACCTTCAAGATGAGTTGTCTCGCGAACGGGACGAACATCAACCAAAGAACCAGGCAAGAAAGCGCGGATAGAATTAACGTCAACGGTGAAACCACCTTTCACTTTACCGTTGATAATACCGACGACAGTTTCTTCAGCAGCGTAAGCCGCTTCAAGTACTTTCCAGGCTTCGGCGCGTTTGGCTTTTTCGCGGGACAGTTTGGTAGCACCCCAACCATCTTCAACCGCTTCCAGCGCAACTTGTACTTCGTCACCGATTTCCAACTTCAACTCACCGCTTTCGGTAAGGAATTCGATACGGGGAATCACACCTTCGGACTTAAGTCCTGCGTGAACCGTCACCCAATCGCTATCAATATCAATAACAACACCGGTTACAATTGAACCGGGCTTCATATCAATAGTACTTAAACTTTCTTCAAACAAATCCGCGAAACTTTCGCTCATCACACTCTACCTTTATAAAAGCTAGTGACTTAAGTCTTACCGTCTGGATTTACAGACTATTATCACCCTCCACAGGACCAGCTCCTATGGGCCATTTACTAAAAACCATTCGCAGTAACAGCTGGAATTTCACGGCGAACAGAACCAAGAACTATTTTCTTTTCAAAGGCTTGAAGCTATATCTTTAAAACAGATTTTACGCATTCAAGCACTTGAGCAAAGACATCTTCTACCGCTGTTGCTGTGCTATCGATATTAACAGCGTCGGCAGCGGGTTTAAGCGGTGCAACCACTCTATTCATCTCCCGCTCA
>CAYNZI010000074.1:0-8468 GCA_964401565.1 uncultured Spongiibacteraceae bacterium | reverse complement strand
TTTTTATACAATGAACCAGATTGAGCCTAATAGACAAATATGGAAGAATCTGGATCTTTAGATTTCACGGAAATCAATTGCGAATCTCCCAGCCTGCGAAAAGATTGTAAACCATGCGCATTAGTAGAATATACACTCACGCGAATCTGCAGGCGTCACAATTAGTCATGCTGGAAGAAAAACCCAGCCATCACCTCAGCAAAGTCCTTCGGCTAAAAATTGACTCCAAGGTCACTCTTTTTAATGGTGATGGATACGATTATTCAGGACACATTGACGCCATTGAAAAGAAATATGTCCGCATAAGCATTGATAGTCGAGAAATAAATAGCCGCGAATCTTCACTGAAGATTCATTTGGGCATCGCTGTTTCGAAGGGAGACAGAATGGACTGGATTATTCAAAAATCCACCGAGCTGGGCGTTGACGAAATCACACCGCTTCTAAGCTTGCGAACTGAAAACAAGTTCAAAGGTGACAGAAAAGAAAAGAAGCAACTCCATTGGCAACAAATTGCTATCAGCGCATGTGAACAATGCGGGCGATCACGGCTACCCACTATCAACCCCGTACAGTCTTTGTCAGAATGGATCACAACGACAAAAGCAACCCGAAAATTTGTTTTGCATCATCGTACCACCCAACAGCTAAACAGCCACGATGATGTCGGCCTCGTCTGTTTGTTAATAGGACCAGAAGGCGGGCTGAGCGAAGATGAGATTACCTTAGCGGAAGCACATCAATTCGGTGCCTTACAACTCGGACCACGAATACTCCGGACCGAAACAGCGCCCTTGGCCGCCATTAGTATTTTGCAACACATCTGGGGGGACATGTAAAAACACTAAGCACTAAATGACATTAAGTATGTGTTCCTGAATGTAGTCTATATTGGGAATAATGGTGGGCTCACCGCTAACCAATACTCTCGCCAATTCTGACGGGCCGGGAACACTATGCTCATCTGCAGCCACTTCACCCGCACTAATGCGCATTAAACGAGGCACACCGGCTGTTACAATACCGCAAAAAGGAAGCCGCTGAGTATCCACAAGACCATTGAGCACAGCAATGCGCCTCTCACCACTTACCTGAACTTCCGTATCCTGATTGATAATTTCAAACGACACTAAAGGAATGTCAATATTTCGCCAGGAGAATGTACCTAAAAACCAAGCAGGCATATCATTTTTTGAGGTAGGTTCAATGAAAGGGATAATTTCTGCCACCGCCACATTGGGTAAAACCAATTGCCGACCGGCCACGGGAATAAGTAATGTTGCCAGCTCATTGGCAGCTGCCGTTGTGTGTACTTCGTCAATCATTCATTTTCCTCACTATTTTTTACACTTAACCCGCTGCCGATACGCTAGCCGTTTCGTCAAAACTCAACTTTTTCATCAGCGAAGCTGCCAATTCTTCTGGAGAACCCTGATAACTGACACAGCCCGAATTAATGGCGGCGGCAGGCATATCTGGACAAATACAGCTTTCTGGTGATTGCGCCCAAACTGTCGCACCAGATGCTTTGGCAACTCGGCAACCAATTTCACTATCATTACACATACCACTAAATACGATCACTCCCAGTCGTTCTCGATAAATCCGAGCCAGGTCTCCAATAATCTGATCGAGGGCGGGCTGATAATCACCTCCCCACTTTTCATCAGCTGCCATCACGCGTCCATTTGGGAGAAAGCGTAGCTGATGATCAACAGGGACAACAACCACTTCCCCGACAGCCAGCTTTTGTTCACCCCCACCAAGTTTTAAGGTGTAGTTATGACCGCCACTTAAAGCTTCCGCCAACACTCCCTCAAAATTAGTTTCAATATGCTGGCCGTATACCAATGCCAGCGGTAGTGGTGGCAACGCATTTAGAAATAGCTTAACGGCTTCCGGTCCACCCAGCGAAGCCACGAGAACCCATACCTGTTCAATCGGTCGATTCGGGCCAATGAGCACCGGCGATTCCAATTCAGAACCGTGTGATATTGACGACATGATAACATCAATCTTTTCCATCAATCGTCGCTGCCAAAGACGATAAGCGTGTTCATCATGAGCCTGCGGTATATTGTCGTTGACTAAAAACTGTTGCACCGTGCTTTCAATAACTAAACCTAACACGCCAAAAGAATCAGGGCTGACATCGATCAACCACAGGTCAACATTCGCATCTAATGTTGAAAATTTCCCATCGTGAATTAATGTAAGTGCTTTTTCTGAATCTAGTACAATCGAGGGCTCCATCCCGCGCTCAAGCAAAATACGTCGTAGCTGATAACGATTAAGATCACTGTCGACCACAAGGCCAATTCGTGGTTTAACCACTTCGATAACTGTCACACCTCAGACGTTACAGCGGTAAGAGTCTGGATGGTATTTAGCAATTCAGTCTCTTGATAAGGCTTGCCCAAGTATTCGTTCACGCCTAACGCCAGCGCTCTATCGCGATGCTTTTCTCCGGTTCTCGAGGTAATCATAATAATGGGCATGCCTTGAAGGCGATTATTGTGGCGAACACGACTAGCAACTTCAAATCCGTCCATCCGTGGCATTTCAATATCCAATAACATGACGTCCGGAATACGATCGATTTCCTGCAGTTGCGTGATCGCATCGACACCATCTTTTGCCAGTAGCACATCCATTCCATGGCGCTCCAATAGACGGGAGGTCACCTTGCGCACCGTCACAGAATCATCCACCACCATCACTACCAAGCTGTCATCATCGTCGGGAACACTGCCTAATGATTGCTGAATATCACGATGAACTGTAGACGCATCAGCTCTAATTAACGCCAGCAGATCTAGAATAACCACAACATTACCATCACCTAATACGGTCGCGCCTGATAAGCCCTGTACCATACTAAATTGCGGCCCCAAGGGTTTCACAACGATCTCCCGCGAGCCCATTAAACTATCGACCTGGATTGCGACGGAATGTTCGCCCCCTCTTACCAGCACAACGGGCAACGGCGCAGACTGGCCGTCCAAAGCGGGCTTTTCACCCCGATTTAGCAAGCCGCCCATATACCGCAATGTATAAGGCTGTCCCGCATATTCGAATAGTGGTGCATCCGGCTGATAATACGCCTCGAGCTCAAACGGGCTAACGCGAACAATACCCTCAATGGTATTTAGTGGAATGGCGTAACTGTCGCCACTGATACTTACCATTAACGCACGGTTTACCGAAACGGTGAACGGAAGACGCACCGTAAAACGTGACCCCTTGCCGGCGACAGATTGAATATCCATCGTTCCACCCAGCTGCTTTATCTCACTGTTAACGACGTCCATACCGACACCACGACCCGATATTTGAGTCACTTCTGTTGCCGTACTAAAACCTGACTGAAGAATAAACTGAGAAATTTCATGATCGGCCAAGTCTGAATCAGGCATCATCAATCCGCGCTCAATGGCTTTCTTTTTCACGGCGTCGAAATTAACACCCGCCCCGTCATCACTGAGCCTGAAAACAATTTCACCACCCTCTCGCGACAAATCGAGCGTCACATTACCTCTTCTCGGCTTGCCTGCAGCGTCACGCTTATCAGACGATTCAATTCCGTGATCCACTGCGTTTCGAAGCATATGCTCGAGCGGAGCAACCATTCTCTCTAATACAGTTCGATCGAGCTCACCTTCAATATTGTTAAGATGAAAGTCAACTTTCTTGTCGAGCTCACCACTAACTTGGCGAATTATTCTTCGCAGTCTGGGCACCATCCTAGAGAAAGGTACCATGCGTGATCGCATCAACCCTTCCTGTAAGTCAGTGTTGATTCGAGACTGCTGAATCAATAAGGTTTCCATGTCACGCGCTTTTTCTGCGAGGGTACTCTTGATATCGACTAAATCCGAAGACGATTCCAACAACGATCGTGATAGTTGCTGCAATTGTGAGTACCGATCCATTTCCAGTGGATCGAAGCCTTCTAGACCTTCACTTTCCACTTGTTCCTGGCGAAACAGAATTTGTTGCTCAGTTTCCATGTCGAGTCGCCTGACTTGCTCTTGCAATCGATCTACAGTTATTTGCATATCGTCGAGAGAAAATACTAACTCGGAAATTTGCTCTTCAGCACGGCCTCGAGAAATCGATGTTTCACCAGCAAGGTTAACCAGCTCTTCTAAAAGCTGCGCCGATACTTTAACCATTTCTTGCGGCGCTTTCTTTATTGCCGGATCGACCACCAGAGAAACTGCTTCCTCCGGGGCAACAGTCCTTGGGAAGATAGGCTTAACGACATCAACATCTCTCGACGCCGGTAAACGGTCGAAAAGATTCTCTACCTTAGACGGAATTTTTCCGATGCTATCCGGCTCACCTTCATCAACGGCGGCCTCTCCTTCCATAAAACCACTTAACGCTAGATCGTCCAGTTCGCTATTCTCTTCGTGAGCATGTTCATCCACATCTAGCGACGATGATTGAACCTCAACAATTGTTACATCTGATACGAGTGGAGAACCTGTGATCATCGCCGAAGAGATCGCCGTAACGCCCTCTGGGCTAACCTCGATAATGGCAGCATCACCGACCTGCTCCACTTCATCGATCGCAGTACCAGACTTAATTGCGGCTACCTGCGCGATAAGCTGATCTTGGTAGCGTTGACATGACGCCAATGTATCTTCATCTACCTCACCGTTATTGCCTTCCAGGTGGGCGAGAGATGTTTCAAAGTTATGACTCAAGTCACCTAGCGATGTTAACCCCGTCAGTCGAGCACCACCCTTTAACGTATGTAATATTCGAAGCATCTCATCGAAATGCTCTGGCTTACCTCGACCAACACTCCAACCATGAATAATCTCATCGATGTTTTCTAATAAATCGTCTGCTTCCTCTAAGAATATTTCGAGAATCTCACTATCAATATCATCATCGCTATCCTCGGTAAAAACTGACTGCCGATTCATATCAGTCGATACCGGCCCAAACTGATTATTGTCCTGGCCAACCGATTCCTGAATCGCAACTGCATCTACCAGCGCTGTCATCACATTGATAATTTGCCCTGAATCCAGCACCTCAGAAAGATCATGGCCAGATATCTCCTCGGCATCAAGGCTAGTAAACGCCAAGTCCTCAACTGAAAAGTCAGGCTCATCGATAACAGCATCAGGCTCTTCGTTTTGTTCGGGTTCGGAATAATCACTACCAACGACTATTTGTCCAATTGCGCCATCAAAATCTAATTCCACTACGGCGGAATCAGCCATTAATTCAGCGTCCTTTGACAATGCTTCTGCGAGACCACCGTCGTCAAACTCACCAAACAAGGCAGCATAGTCGTCACTATCAACAACTAAATTGTCATCTAATGGAACTTCGTTACCCTCTGTTGAGATCGAGACCCATTCTTCTTTAACATTGTCGATCACGCCTGACTCAACAATAGAAAAATCGAAACTCTCAATATCATTGAGTAGCGCCCTGCTAAACGACGGTGTTTGCTGCCCCGCTATTTGATCCAGCATATCAATCAAACAGTCGTTACCATTTTCAGCCAAACGGAAAAAATCATCCGCGGGACGACCGCCTTCTTGTGTCGCACCACGGCTGTATAATGTCCGTAGCACTTTGCCAAACTCTACCGGACAAGACATGTTGACCGCATCGGCGTGTTGAACAAAGTCACTCATTAGTTCTTCGAACTGACCAAGCTCGGAAACGTCATAATCCCCTTGCTGCCACAGCACTAACTTCCCGGACATTTCCATGATCAAATCGAGACTAGTCGTCAAGAACCGATTGAGAGCTTCTGGAGGTATGCCAACGTCTTCCGCGTCTACATCAGTAGTCTGCGCGATGCGATGTTCAAACAAGGCCTTAAGGTCGGCAATATAGTGATCGGCGTCTGAAAACGGTTGCAATGGTGTTGTAGCCAGCTGCTCAATACCGGCCTTTATATAGAGTGATCCTCTCTCCAATACGGTGAGTAGTTGCTCATCGACTTTCAGCTGACTAGCGCGCAGCTCTTTTACTGTATGTTCCAGCGGAGTCACAATAGTAACCACTGGCGTTATTCCAGCCATATTGGCACTACCCTTTAGGGTGTGCAGCGCGCGCTGCAGCTCATCTGTCAACTCTGCCGGACCTGCTAATTCGCGACAATGAGAAATGAAATTGTCTAATACCTGTCCATGAGCTGCAGCTTCAGCCGCAAAAATCTCTAACAACTCCGGATCGATAACCTCATCATCTCGCAAGCTGACAACGTTGTCAGCCGCTCCTTTTTCAGGTAGCTCCGGGGTGTCTTCGGCGGGCTCTTCTACCCCATGTACCGTGTCAATTTCAATGCCTTCCAATACGGGAACTGCTGCATTTTCTTCCACTTCGAAAACTGGATCTTGTTCGCTGGTAAACGCCGAGGCCCTCAAAACGATTGAATTCAATTCTGTCTTGTCTGCTTTTCTGCCATGTTCAAACGCATCTACAAATACAGGAATTTCGTTCCGCGCTTCAATCACTAAATCCAATCTGGGAGCGTCCATCATTATCGAACCGTCCATCACCCGATTCAACATACTCTCAATTGACCAGGCCAAGTCTCCTACATCGTTAGCCCCGACCATTCGCCCACTACCTTTCAACGTGTGAAATGCGCGCCGAATTGTAGCCCCCATTTCCTGGTCGCCAAAATTCTCACCCCATTGCGGCAAGCATTGATCAACTTCTTCAAGAACTTCAGTCACCTCTTCAACAAATATTTCCAGAATTTCAGGATCAATTTCATCATCTTCTGCAGTTTCATCTTCTACTGTAGAAACGTATTGACGGGAATCTGTTTTTCCTTCAACGTCGGCCGTAGAACTATCTTTCGACTCTGTCGTTTCAGCCATCTCGACTGGAACAATATCGCTTAACACTGCCGGTTCACTTTGCGGTAGGTCTTCTTCGAGAGCATCACCCCCCGACGCTGGTGTGCCAGATACCACCATCGGAACATCTATGCTCGTGTCACCACCAGGTGGAGTTTTTTCATATCCTGAAAGCGGATAACCAAGGTCGGCAACACTCTCTGCTGCGACATCCAAAATAGTCAGCTCTTCAGTGTTACCTCCGTCATCTAAACGCTCAAGGTAATAATCAACGGAGGTAATTGCGTCCGCTAGTTTATCCAGCTCTTGCCAGTCGGGAACGGAACTTTCTGTGAGTAGCTTATCAGTGATATATCGTTCACAAGACACCAATAAGTCTGACGCTGTTGTTAGAGGCACCATCCGTAAACTGCCGCCAATATTTCCCAGCAGTTGCGGAACGTCCATCAAACAATTACGATCCCATTGAGTGGCAACAAATTCAATGATCGCTTCCCGCGCCTGCTCCAATCCAAGGCGAGACTCACGCACTACCGACTCGAAAGCTCTGTCTAAATGTTTCTGGGCATCTTCGCTGTCGTTGAATAGTTCGCGACCGGTCCCCAACTCGGAAATATCACCAAGTCGTAAGCTTGTTTCCAAATTTGCTATTTTATTTTTTACATCACTCAGTAACTCATCATCGAATGAATTGTCATTCTCTGACCCGACAACCAGAAGGTCATGAGCTTTTTGCAATTGCTTAAGAAGAGTTCCCATTCCCAGAATCGCCATCGCGTCACCGATAGACTTGAGCTGATCGACCAGTGGAAGCACGACTGAAGGACTGCTCGAAGACTCGAGCGCCTCTCGCACACTTGCTAATTCTTTTACCAAGGCAGTAGCCACTAAATACACAACAGCGTCGTCAGGTGCTGCCATTTTTCCGCTGTTTAATTCATCCTCACCCAACAGAGAAGAATCCAACGCAAACTCAGATTTAATTTCTGTGATAAACCGTGAGTTAGATTTGCTGCGTGCGACATAGTAGAGCAAGTTTTTCAGCAGATCTTCAGGCGGATCCTGCCGCATTCCAGCAGCACCTGAGTCAACTAACGCTTTCACCTGCCTATCGACTTGGCGAAGCAACATTTTGATGGCAATACTCGCCTCAATTGAACCGTTCAGCAAACCTTCGAGCACGGCGATACAAATTTGCCATAGAGCTTGCGGTGGAAATCCTTTGCTGATTTTTACCAACCGAGCACAGACTTTGGCCAGATAATTCAGGTTCTTTTTGACATCATTACCACGAATTACACCTAACAATGCCACCTGGAACATTTGCCGTAATTTCTGCGCAACCTCTACCAGTTCGCTATCAGAGAGAGCGATTTGATCATTGCTAACAACGCCCTTCAAACTGCTGATATCTGGAGCGAACAAAACAGTTTCCGAGAGAAAACTTTCCCCTCGGACGGCGCGCAAATCATTCAAAATGGGCAGTAGCGCCGCAGGCAAGCCGTGGCGAGATTGTTTTACGTGCTCAAGATATAGTGGGAACTGAGCCATCGCATTTCGTAATACAACCAATGCATCATCAATATGGCTACTGTGAATTTTTTGTTGAATCAGCGCAAGAGC
>CAYNZI010000073.1:0-8504 GCA_964401565.1 uncultured Spongiibacteraceae bacterium | reverse complement strand
CAGCAGATCAATTTGGTTAGCCTTAAATGCACCCATAATGTTTTCTTTTTCTTTGGGTTTCATTCTTCCGTGGATCAATGCTACGTGCAAATCGGGTAACGCCAATTTTAACTGGTTACAGGCTTCTTCTGCGGCCTGTGCTTCGAGAGTGTCAGACTCTTCAATAAGTGTGCACACCCAATAGGTTTGGCGTCCTTCCATGCAGGCGTTACGCACCCTTTCGACAACTTGACTGCGTCGAGTATTGTCGATCACGACTGTGCTGATGGGTGTTCTGCCTGGGGGTAGCTCGTCGATGACGGATGTGTCCAGGTCAGCATAGGCGCTCATTGCCAGTGTTCGGGGTATTGGCGTTGCCGTCATGATTAATTGGTGTGGCTGACCAACGTTGTGATTGGCCTTTTCTTTTAGTGCGAGTCGCTGGTGAACGCCAAATCGGTGCTGTTCATCGATGACGGCTAGCCCCAACCGGGCGAAAATAACGTCTTGCTGAAACAGCGCGTGAGTGCCGATGATAATATCAACACTGTGCTCAGCGATGGCTTTGAGTTGTTGTTGGCGTTGTTTTCCTTTGACTTTGCCGCTTAGCCAGCCAATATTCAATCCCAGTGGGGTCATCCACTGGGTAAAGTTTGCCAGATGTTGTTCTGCCAATATTTCGGTGGGAGCCATAATCGCCACTTGATAGCCACCGGCGGCGGCATTGAGTGCTGCCAATGCGGCGACGACGGTTTTTCCTGAGCCAACATCTCCTTGAACAAGCCTAAGCATGGGCTTGGCTTGGCTCATGTCGCTGTCAATTTCAGTGACGACTCGCTGCTGGGCACTGGTGAGATCGAATCCCAATGCGTGTAAAAAACGTTGGCTGAGGTCGATGCTTTTATCAATGGATGGCGCGCCCTGATTTCGAGTTTGGTTGCGCAGTTTGAGCAGGCTGAGGTTGTGAGCAAGCAACTCCTCAAATGCCAGCCGTTGTTGATAAGGGTGTTCGCCATTGCGCAGTAGTTCGACCGGTGCATCTATGGGTGGAGAGTGCAAATAATGTAAAGCGTGTTCCAGGCTGGAGGAGGTGTCGCTGAGCTTGAAACTCTCCGGGAGCCACTCAGTCAAGGTATCAGGTTGTAGCAGGGTAAGTGCTTGCAGTGCCAGTTTGCGCCAGCCTTGCTGGGTTAAACCTTCGCTACTTGGGTATACCGGCGTTAGAGACTGCGCGTTGGGCTGTGGATTTAGTGGATCGACGGCATGGTATTCGGGGTGGTACATCTCTAACCCACTTGTACCCCGGCGAGCTTCGCCAAAGCAGCGTAGTTTTGTACCGATGGTCAGGTTTTCTTTTTGGGCGGCACTGAAATGAAAAAAGCGCAAAGTCACTGTGCCGGTGTGATCTTGCAATCGACAAACCAGACTCCGTCGACGACCAAAAACGATGTCGGCAACTCGTACTTCGCCTTCGATGACGGCGTCTGTGCCAGATTGCAGTGCGCCAATGGGCGTTATTCGAGTGCGGTCTTGGTAGCGTAGGGGCAGATGGAACAGTAAATCCTGAACGGTATGAATGCCCAAGCCAGCAAGTTTGTCTGCCATTTTTGGGCCAACGCCCTTTAACGCCTGAACACCTATTTGATCCAAGGTCCTGTTGGGTCTGCTCATCCTTTGATTATAGCGCCTAGGGGGCACTCGCGAATGGCAAGACTCAGTGCTTCGATAGCCTGGTGACGGGGAAAGCTGGCTCTCCAGGCTAGTGCGACTGTGCGTTTAGGGCTCGAGTTTGCGAAAGGTCGTGCGACCAGTGAGCCACTGCCATATTGGTCCAGTTGCGCTGCAGAGGCGGGTAGAATAGTGATGCCAAGGCCTGATGCGACCATATATTTCAATGTTTCAAGGGAGCTGCCTTCAACCACCGACTGTAGTGCGTCATAGCTCTTAGTCATGCTTTTTTTCAAACTTGGGTAGGCTTCCAGTACCTGATCGCGAAAGCAGTGACCTTCTCCTAACAAGAGAACCTGTTCTTTCTCCAATTGTTTTGCAGTTATCGACTTTCGCGCGGCGAGAGGGTGATCTTTGTTGAGCACAACCACAAAGGGTTCATCATACAAACGTTGGGTCACGACATCGGGTTCGGTAAAAGGCAGGGCGATGACAATGGCATCTAGATCGCCTTGGCGCAGTTTTTTTCGCAGTTCGGCGGTGTAATTTTCTTCGATATACAATGGCATTTTGGGCGCATTTTTTTGTAAACGCGGAACGAAATGCGGAAACAAATAGGGTCCGATGGTGAAAATTGCACCAATGGACAGCGTGGTGCCAAGAGGATCTCTGCCTCCCTGCGCAAGTTCGTTGATCACATTGGCCTGCTTCAGCACGATTTGTGCCTGCTGGATGACTTGTTGACCCAGAGGTGTGGCGGTTACTTGATTTCGACTGCGTTCAAACAGGGCGACGTCTAGTTCTTCTTCGAGTTTCTTAACGGCGACACTCAAGGTTGGCTGGCTGACAAAGCACTTCTCAGCGGCTTTGCCGAAGTGTCGGGTCTGGTGCAGTGCAACGATATATCGCAATTCAGTGAGCGTCATGGTGCGGGTCCGGGTTCAACGATACGGGTAGACTAATATTTTCTAATAGATGTCGCCATTACTATTGCATAAGTTATTGGTAGAGTAGCGTTAGTGGCATGTTGGGTTTGATCAAAATAGTGACTATCTGGAGAGGCGTTTTGTCGACAAACAAGATACTTATTGTGGGCTGTGGTGATATTGGTATAGCACTGGGGTTGCGTTTGGCGGTTGCGGGCAATGAGGTTTGGGGTCTGCGCAGATCCGCTCAGTTACCGGCCCCACTAAAGACAATAACGGCAGATGTCAGCAAGCCTGAAACCCTTGAGGTATTGACTGAACAACCATTTGACTATGTCGTGGTCATTCTCACTCCAGATAGTGCCAGTGATGAGGCCTATAAATCGGTCTATGTGGATGGTTTGAGCCATCTATTGGCCCAGTTTAAACGAGTCGCGCCACTTAAACGGCTGCTGTTTGTGTCAAGCACTAGTGTCTATCACCAAAGCAGGGGTGAGTGGGTTGACGAGAGCAGCGCGGTGCAGCCGGAAAGATTTTCCGGTAAACGTCTGCGGGAGGCCGAATTATTATTGGCAAATAGTGGTATCAATTATACGGTAATTCGGTTTGCCGGCATTTATGGCGCGGGTAGGCGGCGGTTACTCGACCAGGTTCGCGCAGGGGTAGGTTGTGCTAGAACGCCTGTTATCTATACGAATCGGATTCATCGCAATGATTGTGTTGGGTTTTTACAGCATCTTATTGATCTATGTCAGCAAGAGATAAGCATTGAATTGCTGTATATTGGCGTCGATTGCGAGCCGGTTCCAATGTGGGATGTTAGCGTTTGGTTGGCGACCGAAATGCATATTGACCCCGACACATTGAACGCCCCGGTAATACAGCGCGGGAACAGTAAGCGGTGTAGTAATCGACGCTTATTAGCCACGGGTTATCAGTTGCTCTACCCGAATTATAAACGGGGGTACTCTGAGTTGCTCGGTAGTCCATAAATGACTTGTTGCTGTTGGGGAAAAGGTGAATAATGAAAATTGGATCAATTTTAACAACAGGGCAAAGCATGCAGGTTATTATTAGAGCAATTTTAGTGTTGTGCACAGTGCTAGTATCACTCAATGTTGCGGCATCGGAAAATCAAGCGCGCAATTTTGAAGACATTGTAGCGAGTGGAGAATTGCGGATAGGTGTGAGTATATTTCCTCCGTGGGTGATGCGTGCTAAGGATGGACAATTAATTGGTTCGGAAATTGATATGGCGAAACGCCTGGCTGCCGATATGGGATTGAAGCCCGAGCTGGCTCTTTACGAATGGAAAGCGCTGATCACTGCGCTAAAAGAGAAAGAAATAGATATTATTGTTTCCGGCATGGGCATTAACCCAAGTCGTGCAATGCAGGTCAATTTTAGCCGCCCCTACGGTGATGCTGGCGTCGGACTGGCAGCGAACAGCTCTTTGACGTCGGCATTCAAAAGTATGGATGAATTGAAACAGCCAAATATTAATATTGGCGTTATTGCCAATACCGTCTCGGCCGATGTGGCCAGGAGGATGTTTAGTCGTACCAAGATAAAAGAATTCGCCACTGAAGATGAAGTTCAACAGGCGCTGATAAACGGAAAGCTACATGCGATTGTAGCCGCCAACCCGCTGCCAACATTTTTGGCACTAAAATATCCAGGCAAAGTAGACGTTCCGTTGAAAAAACCACTACTCAGCTTTAAAGAGGGCTTTGCTATTCGAAAAGGGGATGCCGATTTTTTAAACTACCTGGATGCTTGGGTTGTATCGAGAACTGCCGACGCCTGGATTCCCAGCACCAGGCAGTACTGGCTTGAAACTCTGAAATGGAAAGAACAGGTAAAGTGAGTATGAATTTGCGGGGCTTAAGCTTTGGGAAAACACCTTTCTTTGTTGGCGGCGTGTGTCTGGCATTGTTGTTTAACCTCTCCGTGTTTGCTCAGGGTGCGGCAAAAAATGATGGCTCGCTGTTGGATGAAAGCGAATACCGAGGTGATATGGAAGAGGTAGTTGTTGTAGGCCGGCAGCCTGAATGGCGGCGAAAAATTGATGAGGGCCCTGAATGGCGACCAGAGAAATTTGAATTGCCATCGGACACTTCTCCTTCGTCGCGCATTCAATGGTTACCAGAATACACCGAGGATGAGAGGGATAGTTATCGAGGTATTCGCGACCGGACCGGTGAAAAGGCCGCATTCAAGCTATTCGAGTGGAAATTTTAACAAAAATATCAGTCCTTACAGCACTAGAATAACTTCAATTTCTACGGCTGCACCTTTTGGTAGTGCAGCAACCTGAACGCATGCTCTTGCTGGAAAAGGTTGCCGGAATACACTCGACATCACCTCATTGACCTCGCCAAAATCGCTTAGATCAGTTAGTGAAATATTTACCTTCACGGCATCGTCCAGTGTGCCGCCTGCCGCGGCGGCGACAGCTGACAAATTGTTAAACACTTGAATAGCTTGTGCTTTGATATCACCGTTCACCAATTCCATGGTTTCCGGAACAAGCGGAATTTGTCCTGACAGGTAAACCGTATTATCAATTTTGACGGCTTGCGAATAGGGCCCGATAGCTTGAGGTGCTTTGTCAGTCGCGATGATTTCTTTTTTACTCACAGTAATTCCTGGCGGTCGTATAACGAATAGTTAGTGCTTTGCACGTATTACGGTAATAACTTCTTTGATTCTTCGGATGTGTTTCATTATTCTCGCTAGATGAACGCGCGAGTGAACGCCAACGACGACGTGGACACAGTTTATTCGAGGGCTTTCTTCTTCAACGCTGATTTTTTCAATATTAGCATCGAGGTTGTTAATGCGGGTGGCTAACACCGCAATAATGCCGCGACTGTTTTCCAGTTCGATTTTCAATTCGACCGAAAACTCCCCCTCGATATCGTCGCCCCAGCTCAACGGCACAGAGCGCTCGGGATTATTGCGAAAATCCAGGCTGTTATGACATTTATCTACGTGAACGACAATGCCGCGCTCAGAACTAATAAATCCGATAATGGGGTCGCCGGGAATGGGGTAGCAGCAGCGAGCAAAATTAAGTCTGAAGCCTTCGCTACCCTGAATGACCAGGGGTTGGTGTGTGGAGTTGGTCGGGTGCGTTGTATTGCCATCGGCGTCGGTTTCGGCAAGCAACTGATGAGCTGTCAGGAATGATACGCGGTTACCGAGGCCGATTTCTTCCAACACCTGGTCGAAGGTTTGGATACTGGTGTCGCTGAGCAATCGGTCTTTTTGATGATCGGTTAATTGTTCGATACTTGAGTTGAGTTCTGTCAGGGCTTTTTCTAGCAATCGTCGCCCTAAAGCAACCGACTCATTGGTCAGCTGATTTTTTAGGAAATGACGGATGTTGGTTCGCGCTTTACCGGTGACGACAAAGTTAAGCCAGCCCGGGCTTGGTAGAGCACCTGTAGACGTAATAATTTCTATTGTCTGGCCACTTTGCAATTGTTCTGAGAGCGGAGCCAGGCGGCGGTTGATTCGACAGGCAACGCAGTTGTTACCAACGTCAGTATGCACGGCGTATGCAAAGTCTACGGCGGTTGCCCCTTGAGGCAGCTCCATAATTTTGCCTTTGGGTGAGAAAACGTAAACTTCGTCGGGGAATAAGTCGATTTTTACGTTTTCGAGAAACTCCAGAGAGTCACCTGCGCGTTGTTGCATCTCCAGTAGGCCTTGCAACCATTGTCTCGCACGGGTATGGCTGCTATTCAGCGGTTGTCCTTCATTGGTTTTATACAACCAGTGGGCAGCGATACCAAAGTTAGCCATTTCTTCCATTTCGTGAGTGCGAATTTGAATTTCGATTGGCACACCATGCATTCCAAATAACACGGTATGCAGTGATTGATATCCATTGGACTTAGGAATGGCAATGTAGTCTTTAAATTGGCCTGGAACAGGTTTGTATAAGCTATGGATACAACCCAACACTCGATAGCAGGTATCGACACTGTCGACAACTATTCGAAAAGCATAGATGTCCATTATCTCGGAGAAGGACTTTTTCTTGCTGCGCATTTTCTGGTAAATGCTATAAAGATGTTTTTCTCGCCCCTGTACCGATGCTTTGTGGTTTTCTCGCTCAAGGCAAACTTCGATCGATTCTTTGATTTGTTCAATAATTTCTGTGCGGTTTCCGCGGGCGGATCTGACGGCCGCTTGAATACGGGCAGAGCGCATTGGGTGGAGAGTGGCAAATCCCAGGTCTTCGAATTCGATACGAATATTATGCATGCCCAGCCGCTGTGCAATGGGGGCGTACATATCGAGTGTTTCTCTGGCAATACGACAACGTTTTTCGGGTTTCAAGACCCCAAGCGTGCGCATGTTATGAAGGCGATCAGCCAGTTTGACTAAAATGACTCGAATGTCTTTGGCCATTGCCAGCGCCATTTTCTGAAAGTTTTCTGCCTGGGCTTCCGCCCGGGACTGGTCTTCCATTTGAGTCAGCTTGCTCACGCCATCAACAAGGTCGGCAACCGTTGCGCCGAACTGTTCGCCAAGCGCGCTTTTTCCGATACTGGTGTCTTCTATTACATCGTGTAGCATCGCAGCCATCAGGCTTTGATGATCCATGTGCATATGGGCGAGAATGCCGGCTACAGCAAGGGGGTGGGTTACGTAGGGCTCACCGCTACGACGACGTTGGCCCTCGTGCGCTTGCTCCGCATAGTAATAGGCACGTTTGACCTGGTTTACCTGGTCGGGAGAAAGGTAGCTTTGTAGCGCGCTGCCGAGTGTGTCTATGCAGCTAACGTCGTCGCTGTTGTCGCGTTGCTGGAAGAAACTAAACTGCTGCATGTGTCTTTTTGCCCGTCATTGCTGTCTTGCTGGTACTTTAGCATAGCAATTGGGCTAGAGGTTACTGGCCGCTACAATTGATCATCACATTGCTGTGGTGTGCAGAATTTTGCTAACTCATGCTCAATTGGCGCGGCGTATATATCTGGAGTTAAAGAGGAGAGGGCATGTTCTGGTTCATGACAGCTTCCATGTCCAAAATCATTTCTTCTGGATCTTCTTCTTTTGGATTCATGATTTCGGCGGGAGTGATAAGACTCTCGGCAATTTCCCGAAGCGCTATGACGGTAGGCTTATCGGATTCTTCTGCAACGAGAGGCGTTACCCCACCAGTTGAAATCGCTCGGGCGCGCTTACTGGCCACCATGACGAGTTCAAAACGGTTATCAACTTTATCAAGACAATCTTCAACGGTAATACGGGCCATGGGGGGTTTCTCATTTATCGAATTAACAGACTAACTTTTACACCGGCCAAAGACAGTTATGCTGAACTTTCACCTGCGCCCAAAATATTGCGGCCGCGTAGTGTATCAAAAATGACCAGCTTGGGGTAGCACTTCGGCGAAAACCGTTAAGTTACCTAACGCAGCAATTCGTCAAGCAGCTCTCGATGTCGCATCATCTGGGATGAGCGGGACAACCGAATGCCACGAAGAATGGTTTTTAGGTCGCTTAATGCCGTATCAAAGTCATCATTGATGACCAGGTAGTCGCCCTGCTCGTAGTGTGACATTTCGCTAACGGCTTCGGCCATGCGGTGATCGATGACTGAACTGTCATCTTGGCCGCGGTTTGTCAGTCGCTCTCTTAGGGCGAGTTGAGAGGGCGGGAGCACGAATATGGCGACCGCCTCCGGCAGGAGTTGTTTGATCTGCTGTGCGCCTTGCCAGTCGATTTCCAAAATGACATCACTGCCGTTGTCGATAGTTTCTTGTACCCACGATGTTGAGGTGCCGTAGTAATTGCCAAAAACTTCCGCATATTCCAGAAAAGCATCATCTTTTATCATTTGTTGAAATCGGAGGTGGTCGGTAAAATGGTAATTAGCCCCATCTAGCTCCCCTGGCCTGATCAAACGAGTTGTATA
>CAYNZI010000072.1:0-8611 GCA_964401565.1 uncultured Spongiibacteraceae bacterium | reverse complement strand
CATCGAGGATTGCAACCAGAGAAACTTCCGGCATATCCAGGCCTTCTCGCAGCACATTAATTCCCACTCAGACGTCGAATACCCCAAGCCGTAAATCGCGAATAATCTCAACTCGCTCCACTGTTTCAATATCAGAGTGTAAATAACGCACACGAACGCCGTGTTCACTCAGGTAATCCGTTAAATCTTCAGACATACGTTTGGTCAAGGTGGTTACCAAGACGCGCTCTTCCAATTTGGCCCGCTTGTGAATTTCAGACAGCAAATCATCAACTTGAGTAGTTGCGGGGCGAACTTCTATTTCAGGGTCAATCAAACCGGTAGGGCGAACCACCTGCTCCACAACCCTGTCAGCATGTTCTGCTTCATAATTTCCCGGGGTTGCCGAAACAAAAATCACCTGTGATACCAGCTGCTCCCACTCGTCAAAACGCAGCGGCCGATTATCCAAAGCCGAGGGTAGCCGGAAGCCATATTCCACCAGCGTTTCCTTGCGGGACCGATCACCTTTATACATCCCCCCTATCTGAGGAACCCCAACATGAGATTCGTCGATCACCACCAATGCATCATCGGGTAGATAATCGAACAATGTAGGGGGAGGATCACCGGACGCACGACCTGACAAATAACGTGAGTAATTTTCAATGCCGTTGCAATAGCCCAACTCCCGAATCATCTCGAGGTCATAGCGTGTGCGCTGCTCGAGTCGCTGCGCTTCCACGAGTTTATTATTGTCTCGCAGTTGCTTTAGGCGCTCTCGTAACTCCTCTTCAATTTTGTCCAATGCCCCCAACAAGGTCTCCCGGGGCGTCACATAATGGCTCTTGGGGTAAATCGATACCCGCGGTACGCGGCGATAGACCTCACCCGTCAGCGGATCAAATACGGATAAGTTGTCAATTTCTTCATCAAACAACTCTATCCGGACCGCTTCTTTCTCGGAATCAGCCGGAAATACATCGATCACGTCACCGCGCACCCTATAGGTACCACGAGCAAAATCAATGTCGTTACGGGTGTATTGCAGTTCTGACAACCGGCGCAGAATGACGCGCTGGTCCACCTGATCACCGCGATCCAGATGCAACATCATTTTCATATATAGCTCAGGATCACCCAAACCATAAATGGCCGAAACAGTGGCGACAACGATCGTATCCGAGCGCTCCATCAAGGCTTTAGTTGCCGAGAGGCGCATCTGCTCGATATGTTCGTTTACCGAGGCGTCTTTATCAATGAAGGTATCGGAGGATGGAACATATGCTTCCGGCTGGTAATAATCGTAGTAAGAAACAAAATACTCGACGGCGTTTCCCGGGAAAAAATCTTTAAACTCACCGTATAGTTGTGCGGCAAGCGTTTTATTGGGCGCCATAACAATAGTGGGACGCTGGATACCTTCTATCACATTGGCGATAGTAAAGGTCTTTCCCGACCCAGTTACCCCCAGTAAGGTCTGCCCGCGCAATCCCGCCCTAACCCCTTCGAGCAAACTGGCTATCGCTGTAGGTTGGTCTCCAGCGGGGGCAAATTTTGATACAACCTTGAACGGTTTGGACATGCAGTACTTCCGACCCAAAACGGAGAGTTTACTACAGTCGCAGCCATCTCCACCAACAAGAGAGCCATTAGGAGACTAAAAAATGCCCAAGACTGATCTTTGCTAGCAAAATCATGGAGTTTGCACAGAAAAACGGTTGACGACTCTCCGTCAGCCCTTTAATATTCGCGCCTCGTTGACGCAAGTCGATGATAATTCCGCCTTAGCTCAGTTGGTAGAGCAAATGACTGTTAATCATTGGGTCGCTGGTTCGAGCCCAGCAGGCGGAGCCAAATTTAGAGGGGTTATCGAAAGATAGCCCCTTTTTTGTGCCTGCTCGAAACACATTCTGATAGTACGACCTCATTTGAAAAGTCATTGAGTTGTATCTCATAGGTCCAGTTCTGGGTGTTCGCCCATTCCGGACAATTCTTGGAGCCTTACGCAGAATTGCGACCCCACCCTACCCTCCGACCAATGACTGGTCGCAGGTGCTCCAGAACGGCAACCTCTCGAGCGCTTGAAGAGTGGGCGCAGCGCAACAACTAACTGGGGTCTGCGTGATATACCGAGTCCATGTTGTCAGCAGCATCGTCGCCAACGATCTCGCGAATCAGGTCACGTAAACCGCCACCGGTTTCCGGATGCTTCCAGTCGCCCAATGTAACGCCGCCGTCTACTACCAGGGGATGTCCCGTAATAAACGTGGATTCATCACTCGCCAGAAAACACACCGCCTTGGCGATGTCTTCAGGTTGTCCCGGTCGCGTAATGGGCTGGGCCATAGAGGACAGCTCTGCGATCGTTGCCGAGGCCTCCGATACATCCTGCTGCAATGCCAACTGACCCAGGAAGATGGGCGTATTGATAAAGCCCGGACACACTGTGTTAACGCGCACACCGAATGGCCCCAGTTCCTGCGCTACGGATCGACTTAAGTTGATAACCGCGGCTTTAATAGCAGAGTAAACATGTGGCCCATAGCCTGCACCCGTTCCGGCGATACTGGCGGTTGTTACGATGGAGCCTGCGCGCTGCTCGCGCATGATGGGAGCGGCGTGTTTCATACCGTAGATTGGTCCGGTGAGCATGGCATCGATGGTGCGCTGGTACGGTTCGCCCATGTCGGTTTCATGAATCTCTCCCGATACGCCGCCAAAGCCCGCGTTGTTGAACAGGCAGTCGAGCCTGCCCCAGGCCTTAACGGCCGCATGAATAGCCGCAGCCACCTGGTCTTCCATGCACACGTCGGTGCGCAGAAACAGGGCGCTATCGCCAAGTTCGGCGGCCAGCGCCTCGCCCTTATCAACCTGCATATCGGCAATCAGCACTTTGGCGCCCTCGGTGACAAATTTCCGTACAGTGGCTTCACCGATACCGCTGGCACCGCCAGTAATGACCGCGGTTTTATTGAGAAGAAGATCAGGCATATGAGCGTTCCTATAGATGTTGTTTTATTATTGTGAAGCAATGAGCATAGCGCAGCTTGAAACGCAGTGTCATTCTTTGTCGAAATAGAATCCGGTAGCTGACAAACGCCTTGTATTTAAAGGGCTGAGAAATAAACGGTCTTTAGAGCCTAGTGTAGATTAGGCTTTGTGCCTTTGGCAATCGCTGCGGAGTCGCCAGACGCGTTAGTGGATGCTCGAAATCGATTATCAGTTGCTCAAGTAGTCCATTGCCATTGAACTCATCGCGCGTACGCCGATGGGTAGTGAAGCTTCGTCCACTTTAAAACATGGCGAGTGGTTTACACCGGGATTTTCAGGATCAGGTGTGCCAACACCAAGGAAGAAATATACGCCAGGCAGTTGTTCTTGATCTCTTTGATAACACCGGCCGCGATCATCGTAGCACCTCAAGGAAATTTGTCTGTAACGTTAACAGGTTGGCACTGTTTGATAGCTTTGTCGAACCAAGGGCGCAACTTATTTTGAGTCGTCTCTATCAATACATCAATATGAATGCCGGGGCAATGCATGGTACGACGAGCGATTTTAAATAATGCGTGAGTAACGCACCTGCGAATTTGGTTTCAGGTACGCATCAAACATCATACAAATACTGCGGATCAGTAAACGGCCGCCGTCGTTGACGATAATGCTGTCGGTCTCGAGGCGGATTAAATTGTCTTCGGCGAGTGGCCTGAGGCGTTTCAGTGATTCAGAGAAATAGTCGATAAAGTTGATGCTGAATTCGTCTTCAATTTCCTTGAAGTCGAGTTTGAAGTGGCAAATCAGTTTGTTAATAACCGTTTTGCGCAAGATGTCGTCATCGTTGAGTGTGAAACCTTTGGTGACGGGAAGGTCATTGTTATCGATGGCTGATTGGTAGCCTTCAATATCTTTGAAGTTCTGTGCATAGACGTTGTCGACGGCGCTGATGGCGGAAACGCCCATCGCTACCATATCGCAGCCCCCGTGAGTGGCATAACCTTGGAAGTTACGCTGTAACTTTCCCTGTTGCTGGGCGATGGTCAATTCGTCGTCGGGTTTGGCGAAGTGATCCATGCCGATGTACACGTAACCCGCCCCGGTGAGTCGCGAGATGGCGTATTCCAACATCTGTAATTTTACCTGTGGTTCAGGCAGCAAGCATTCGTCGATTTGTTTCTGAACTTTGAACAGGTGCGGCATGTGCGCGTAGTTGAACAGCGACAGACGATCTGGGTTCAGTTCAATGGTTTGTTCCAGTGTGCGTTTGAGCGTTGCCATGGTTTGCATCGGTAACCCATAGATCAAATCCATGCTGACAGAGTGGAAACCCTCGCGATGAATGGCTTCCATCAGTTCGGTGACTTCCTCAACGCTGTTAAAGCGATTCACAGCTTTTTGAACATCGGGATCAAAATCCTGAATGCCCATACTGATGCGGTTGAAACCGATTTCACGCAATACCGGGATGGTGTCGACCGACATTTGGCCAGGGTGAATCTCAATGGAATATTCGCCGCTATCGTCATCGAGCAGGTTAAAGTGTTTGCGAGTTGCAGCCATCAGTTCGCGTTTTTCATCATCGCTGATGTAGGTTGGAGTGCCGCCTCCCCAGTGCAATTGTACGACAGGACGACTGTTGTCGAAGTTGGCCGCCTGCATCTCAATTTCTTTAATCAGGCTATCAAGGTAAGGCCGTGCGCGCGATTTATTGGCCGTAATGATTTTGTTACAGGCGCAGTAATAACAAACCGTGTCGCAAAAGGGAATAGGCAATACAGCGACAACGGGCGGGCACTGACATTACTGCGCTCAACCGCGGCTTTCAAATCAGCCTCGGCAAAGGCCTCGCTGAACTGTGGTGCTGTTGGGTAAGACGTGTAACGCGGGCCACTTAAATCGTAGCGGGCGATCAGTTCAGGGTTCCAGATTGCAGATGATGATGAAGGCATTGCGAAAGCCGGTCTCAAAGTACGAATTAACAGGTGCGTAGTATAGCGTGATCAGTGTGGGTAGTAAGTTGATACACATCAAATCGGCCTTGGCGGGCTCGTGCCGGACAATTCTCTGGGGCTTTTTATTGGTGCCAATCTCGTTGCTGACGTTGGTTCAGAACGAGGACCTAGCGGAAATCCAGACGTATGCATAATCAAACGAAAGACTAATGATCTGGCGCGGCTATGGGTTTATTTTCGCGCCTCCGATACCAACCGGTGCACTCTGACCGCTAGACCGGGCCTTGCTGACAACATCACGTAAAGTAAAGGCCGTATTGAGTTCTTGTTTTGTAGAGTTTGGCCCCAACTCGCCCACACGCTGATACTCACCTCTATCAGCGGCTAACCGAAAGTCCACGATAGAACCGGCGGCCTCTTCCATCAAGCCTCTGGCGCCGAACCCGTGACCTTCGTTGGTTTGTGCGGCATTCGTTGCTTGATAGCCCATGCGCTGAAGGAGCTTGGGGCTCGCTCGATCTAAAACTTCAGGTCTGACTGATAGCATCCAATTTTCCTGCTGCCGCACTAATGGATGTTGCATACCATTAAGCATGACGATGCGGGGCAACTTTGTGTGATTAATGCCCGTACTGTGTAACAGTCGACCATCAGTGATGATCATGGTGCCCGCCTTGGCATCGATATTAATCGCTGGAGGTAGTTTGCCGACAGAGCTTTGATTTCGCACCGCGGCAGACAAGACAAGATGGCTGCCGGGAATAACCAGTGTTCCACCGTTGGTTTCGTCAATGTCAGTGATCGGCGTCAGTATATTAATCGTTATGGGGCTTCGGGAATCAAGCGCGATATCCTGATCTTGATGCAAAGCTTGGGGCACGCCGCCCTCTAAAGAGATTGAGGCGATAAGCGAGGCGCATATCCAGTTAGGCCCCAGAGCTTCTGTCACCAGCTGTTCTACCAATGCGCCCCCTTGCACTACAGAAGGGTGTTGCTCGATCAACCCCTCAAAGCACTGCCCTTTGTTAACGCAGCAATTGATGTTTTGACCGCTTGGAGTTTTCTGCGCAATACCAGCAAGCCTTTCGCCTTCTGCTTGCTCCAGAACACGCTGTCTGATGATTGCGACCTGACTATTAGAAAGTGCATCTTCAATTTTGCAGTATCCCCACTTCAGCATGTCGGACCGCAGACGACTAATATCTTTAGTCGCTTTTGGTAGGTCCTCATTTTTCCAATAGGGATGTTTCGAACCAATAGTGGTGTCGTAATATGAACCCGGCTTGAATTCCCATCCCCCCCATTCACTGCTTCGCTTCGGCGGCACAAAATAGATTTCAGGATTGTCCTCTAAAATTGATCGCAATGGATCTTTCGATAATAACTCTGCGCTATACATCTGAGCTTCTGGGTTAGATTGTGAAGTGATGTGGGCGGGATCAAATTCAACAGGAATGGAACTCATACGATAAATCTCCTTGAATAACTCTGCGTCGTTTCGTGTCGTTGGAAGATTACACGAAATTTTTGTGCATAAGAAGAAAAACGCCTTTTCCTTGGCCACTTTACTTTAGGGAATCGAAGTACGGCAATCAATGCGTCACATCTGATAGTTCGGGCTTGGGGAGTGGGACTTGTTTGCTCGTGCAAGTGTATGCGAGAAAGTTGAATCGTTTATTTTAAAACAGCGTGGGTTTTCGGTTTGAGAAGACCCATTCCAAATGCGGCCATTGCGACGGCAACGATGGCGTTGAGATAGTTGAAAAAGGCATAAGGCGCATAGGCAAGAACGTCTACTCCTAAAGTGGCGGTATAAAATGCACCAGCCGTTGTCCATGGAATTAGGCCAGTGGTCATGGTAGAGCCTTCTTCGACTGAGCGTGAAAGAATTGCGTTGTCCAAACTGTGTTCCGCATATTTTGGCTTAAAGAGTTGGCAACTCAGAATAATCGAAATATAGGCCTCCCCCATTGCAATGTTGCCTAAGAAGCCAGAAAAAATGGTCGTGGCAATAAGGGTAGCAGTGCGCTTCACTCTTGTGACGAAAACGGCTAAAAGTGCGGAGAGAAACCCCGCTCCGTACAAAATTCCGCCTAATGCGACAGCCATTAATGCAAGCAGTAAGGTCCAGCTCATGCTGCTAATGCCGCCGCGGCCAAGTAAGGCATCTAAATTTTCGATACCGGTAGATTCAGGCTTGTTTTCCCATAGAGCATTAAGAACCAAGACGGGGTTTGCACCTTGGTAAACAATCGCGATCAGCACGGCGAGTATGATACTGCATGACATGGTCACTTCAGCGGGCACTTTACGAATACTTAGAATGGCTAGCAAAGCTAGCGGTAAAAGGGTTATCAGCGGCGTAAGGCTGTAATTGTTAGCAAGCGCCGTTTGAATCGAGGTTACTTCGCCAAGGTTCAGATTCTGGTCGCCATAGTTCAATCCGATCACTAAAAATATCAGGAAGGTAAGAATAAACGTAGGCGCTGTAGTGAAAAGCATGGAATAAATGTGCCGATAGAGATCAGTACCAGCACTCATGGCCGCGAGATTAGTTGTATCAGAAATAGGCGACATCTTATCGCCAAACGTAGCCCCGCAAACGACCATGCCGGCGACTAAGGGCAAAGGGATATTCATAGCCGAACCAATACCAATAAAAACCACCCCTAGGGTTCCAACGGTGCCCCAAGACGTTCCGGTGGCCACTGACATTAATGCGCACAACAGCATTCCCACGGCTAAAAACAAACTCGGGCTAAGCCAACTGAGGCCATAGTACATCAAGGTGGCGATGGTGCCACTGTGCATGAAACTCGAAATCACCATTCCGATAAGGATAAATATATAGATTGCGGGCATTACTCTGGTGAGGGAACCCGTCATTAACTCACGAATCTGTAAATAGCTATGTCCAAGACTATAGGCGTGCAGCCCTGCCCACAAGAGGCACAAAAACATCAGTGCATGCAGACTGATGTCTAGACCAAAAAGCCCTCCTGCAATCGTGATGACAATCACACCAAAGCAGATAGAAGCCTGAAGAAAACTTGGGGGGCGCGGCAAAGTGGGAGTGATTTCAGACATGGGGACACGGGGCATAAATAATTAGATTAAAGAATAGCATACCAGGGCAAAACCCACGGTAAAAATATACGACCAGAAGGCAGGCAGTCGAATGACACGTCGCCTAAAAACAATACGCAGACCGTCGACAATATCATTAAAGGATAGGCCCAGTTTTGGAACGTAGCTGATGTGCATTAGGCACCAAGGCAGGTGCTTCGGATCAATACTAAGTTAGCCGGTGGCCATGTTCATTGAGGCATGGTGCGGGGGTCTTACTAGGATTGCAAACGAATGTTGTGGCCACCAGTAAGCGTGAACAACTGGCAGACCACAATGTGATTGCTTAGGAAATTGACACGCTCATTAGCGCGGCAAGCGCTCCCAAACTGTCAGCTCAGACAAAGTGTGCTGAAATTTATGCTGAGTTTCACGGATTACGAACGGCACTTTACGAGGTTCGCCCACCAACTTGAAGTGGCTTGCGAGATGATCTTTCAAGCCATCCAAGGTCGTGTAGTTTTCCCCGTCCTTTTTGAAACCACCTATCCACTGGTCCTTAGGCGTGTGTTCTTCTAACCAAGTGTAGGGCGATGCAATAATAAGCAAGCCTC
>CAYNZI010000071.1:0-8627 GCA_964401565.1 uncultured Spongiibacteraceae bacterium | reverse complement strand
CCCCGGCAAGGCCACCATACATTCCACCAAATCATTTTCAATTAAGGCTTTGCGAATTGCGCCTTCATTATTGGTATTGGAACTCATCGAACCATTGGCCAGTAACAGCCCCATACTGCCGTTAGGTGCCAAGTGATAAAGCATGTGTTGCAACCATGCAAAGTTGGCATTACCCGATGGTGGTGTACCGTATTTCCAGCGCGGGTCATCATCGCTTACGCCGACATCCCATTCTTTCATATTAAAAGGAGGATTTGCCATCACGTAATCGGCGCGTAAGTCTGGGTGTTGGTCATTAGTGTAGGTATTTGCGGGTTCTTTACCAAAGTTAAAATCAATACCACGGATGACCATATTCATGGCGGCAAGCTGCCATGTGGTGTGGTTGTATTCCTGCCCGTAAATTGACACATCACCAATTTTTCCTTTGTGGGCATTGATGAAATGCTCCGACTGTACAAAGAAGCCTCCACTACCCATGGCAGGGTCATAAACGCGACCTTTGAAAGGTTCGAGCATTTGCACGATAAGGCTAACGATGGATTTAGGCGTATAGAACTGCCCACCCTTTTTACCTTCGGCCAGTGCAAATTGCCCCAGCATGTATTCGTAGACGTGACCGAGAATATCTTTTGAATTTAGGCTTGCATGGGTAAAAGGGATTGTGGCGACAAGATCAATCAGCTCCCCCAATTTGGACTGATCAATTTGCAAGCGGGTATATTGTTTATTTAATACGCCTTTGAGCTTTGGGTTATCGCGCTCTATAGCTTCCAAGGCATTATCAATAAGATGCCCAACGGAGCTGAATTTTTTGGTGGTGCCATCTGATAATTGAAGTTCCGCGCCACCAATGACTGTTTTATTATTGTCTTGCAGGAATTTCCACCGTGCATCCGCAGGCACCCAAAAGACATTGACCTCGGCGTAATAGTCGCGTTGCTCAAGCTCTTCTGATAATTCTGCTTTGTATTCATCGGAATCTGCGCCACCAAAATCAGCAGGGTCAAGATAATAATCATTCTCTGGGTCTTTGAATTGAGCGGTGAGTTCGTCTTGGCGAATTTTGAAAGAGTCAGATACATATTTAATAAACACCAGCCCAAGCACGGTATGTTTATATTGTGATGCATCAAGGGTTGATCGTAATTTATCAGCCGCATTCCAGAGCTTTTTATCTAAGTCATTTAGGAACTGTTGTTCTTCATCATTCGTCATAGTGGTTTCTCAAAATCTTTCTAAAAATAAGCCCAAAGCTCAAAAAAATTATTCTGTGCCTGCTTTATTCTTTTGTTGTTCAATCCAGCTTTCAATATCTTCTCGTTTAAACCGCCAACTACCTCCGACCTTAAAGCCCGGTAATTTGCCCTTTTGGGCAAGCCTATAGGCCGTCTTTTCTGCCAGTTTTAGGTACTCAGCAACCTCTTTCAAAGTCAAAATCTCATCATTCATAGCGCAATCCAATGAATAGCCTAAGTGAGAGAATAGGGCAAAATGGAGTAGGCTACAATAAGCTTATAATATTGGTGGCTTTTATGCCTTATACTGAGCTGAAACAGAATTTTAATCGGATGTAAACGGATGGGTTATTGGATGCCAAAGTCTACGGCACCCATAAATGTATATGTCGATAAAATCGTATTTATTAGACACACCCGACTAACGTGTCGATACGGTAAACATAGCAACTGGATTCGCATGCGTAACATTAGGGTGGTACACTTGAGTTCTACCTTGAACGTCAGGTAGGGTTTTATATTTAGTATTATCAGTAAGTTACGGGCGTTCCGTAAGATTTAAAACGCGATGGTTCAAGTCCTCTCCTTGGCAGCATATTTATGGTAATACAGTACTCATGAAGAATAGTGGTAAGACGCTAATCGGCCTACACAGTGGGCCTGAACAAGGGCTTTACTAATACTAATACAAATACGCATCTTGTTAACTTCAATAGTGCAGTAGTCGTACATACAGAGATAAATCAATGACATTGAGAACACAAAGGGCTGACCAGATGGCTAGCAACTCAGCACCCGTAAATGCCGCTCCCAAAATGCAAGGTGTTGGGGTTTGGCTGGGAGAATCATCGGCAGTGAACTTTTCACCGATAGATGCCGCTGCGATAAAAGCGTCTATCAGAACACCCACAAAGGTCGTGTTTAACCCAAAAACTAAAACGCTTGGCCTTACCTGCCAGGGTGAGATTCAGAGCGAGGCGCCAGCTGGACACGCTGAGCACTTCCCGCTCATGGGAATTCTACCGCCACTTTATCCTGAATGGCTGGGTGATCGGGGGTTTCAAGAAACCCATGGGCTTCGCTACGCCTATGTTGGTGGCGCAATGGCAAGGGGTATTGGATCGGTAAAACTGGTTATTGAACTGGGCAAAATGGGTGCGATGGGGATGTTCGGCTCCGCGGGCCTTTCACCCGCAGTGGTGGAGACCGCTATCACTGAAATTGCTGAGGTCTTGAATCCACTTGGATTACCCTGGGGTTCAAATTTAATTCACTCTCCCAATGAACCCGACCTTGAAAATCAGATCATCGATCTGTATTTGCGTCACCGCGTGAGACGGGTATCCGCTTCTGCATTCATGGGCCTCTCACCCGCCATCGTTCGATATGCTTGCACAGGGCTCTCGCGCGCAACGGATGGCTCCGTGCAACGGCAAAATTATGTGTTCGCAAAAATCTCAAGAGAAGAAGTTGCCCGTCACTTCCTAACCCCAGCACCACAAAAAATTCTCGAGCAATTACTTGCCGAAGGCCAATTAACCGCGCAAGAAGTAGAAATTGCCGCAACCATTCCGCTATCAGAAGATATTATTGTTGAATCAGATTCTGGCGGACACACAGACAACCGGCCACTGAATGCGTTATTCCCGGCAATAATGAGTTTGCGGGATACCCTCATCCAAAAATTTGGCTATGAGCGCCCTATACGATTGGGTGCTGCTGGCAGCCTGGGTACACCCATTAGCATTGCAGCGGCATATTCGCTGGGCGCCGCTTTTGTATTAATTGGCACTGTCCATCAAGCAGCGGTTGAATCTGGGGTTTCTGACAACGCTAGACAATTGCTGGCTAAAGCAGAATTGACTGATGTGGCAATGACAGCGTCAGCAGACATGTTTGAATTAGGCGTCAAGGTCCAGGTATTGCAACGCGGAACCATGATGGCGGTCAGGGGAAATCAACTTTACGACTTATATAACCGCTATGACTCTATTGATGATATTCCAGCGGATCAGCGCGCCAAAATAGAGAAAAACATTTTCCGAACCTCACTGGAAGAAATTTGGCAGCAGACCCAGGCGTTTTTTGCCCAGACAGAGCCGGCCCAGATCGAAAAAGCGTTAAAAAGCCCCAAACACAAGATGGCATTAATTTTTCGCTGGTATATCGGCCATTCCAGCCAATGGCCCATCGTCGGTGACGATAGCCGTCAGGTTGACTACCAGTTATGGTGTGGCCCTGCCATGGGCGCCTTCAATCGCTGGGTTGCAGGCAGTTTCCTGGAAGCTCCGCAGAACCGAACCGTTCAACAAATTGCACTCAATTTGCTGGAGGGGGCGGCTCACGTGACCCGTGCGCTGCAACTCAGAACTTACGGACTGGCAATGACGCAGGATGTGTTAAATTTCCCCCCCGCCGAATTAACAATATAGCGTTTATCAGCCCGTACCGGGTTAGGAGCACAAATTAATGAGCAAGCAAAAAGAACCAATATTTAGTCCAATCGCTGTTGTCGGTGCTAGCGGACTTTTTCCTGGATCTGTTGGCGGACAATCGTTTTGGCGAAATATTTTAAGTGGCGAGGACTTCATGACTGAAGTGCCAGAAGACCACTGGTTAATAGATGATTACTACGATCCCCAACCTGGCAAAAAAGGCAAGATTTACGGCAAAAGAGGTGCCTTTTTGCCTAAGATCGACTTTGATCCCATGCAATTTGGCATGCCACCCAATCAACTTTCTACTACCGATACCGCCCAGCTTCTGGGGCTTATCGTTGCCAATAAAGTATTAGAAGATGCTGCCAGCGTACAATTTGGCAAAGTCGATAAAGCCGATATCAGCGTCATTTTGGGTGTAGCTTCCGCCACCGAAATGGTTGGCCAGATGGCGTCTCGCATACAGCGACCACACTGGATTAAAGCTCTGCGCGATGCGGGCATCCCCGAAAGCAAAGTAATCGAAGTTTGTGATGGCATTGAAAACACCTATCCAGAATGGGACGAAAGCACCTTCCCAGGTCTATTAGGCAATGTTGTGGCGGGTCGTATTGCTAACCGCCTGGATCTTGGTGGTACCAATTGCGTTGTTGACGCGGCTTGTGCGAGTAGCCTAGGAGCGGTATCCATGGCGATTCGTGAATTACAGGCGGGCAGTTCTAATCTGGTGATTACTGGGGGTGTCGATGCGCTGAATGATACTTTCATGTTTATGTGCTTCAGCCAGACACCGGCTTTATCCCCTACTGGAGATTGTCGCCCGTTTTCTGCTGATGCCGATGGCACCATGTTAGGCGAGGGCATAGGCATGGTGGCATTGAGGCGTTTGGATGATGCGGAACGTGATGGCGATCGAATCTATGCGGTCATTCGCGGTGTTGGCTCTGCATCTGATGGTAAATCTGGCAGCATTTATGCTCCAGAGTCCCGAGGCCAGGCCCTGGCCATACGCCGGACCTACGACATGGCCGGTTATGACGTCGATGAAGTTGAACTCATCGAGGCTCACGGCACCGCGACAAAAGCTGGTGACGCTGCTGAATTTGGCGGTCTTCGATATGCATTCGAAGACAAGGTGGGTGACAACAAACAATGGTGTGCACTGGGCAGTGTGAAATCACAGATTGGCCATACCAAATCAGCCGCTGGCTCGGCTTCCTTGTTTAAAGTGGTGATGGCATTACACCATAAAGTACTACCCCCAACGATTAAGGTCAGTGAACCTAATCCCGCGTTAAAAATTGAAGAAAGTGCATTTTACCTGAGCACCGAGACACGCCCCTGGATACATGACCCTAAAACAACCCGAAAAGGTTCCGTCAGCTCCTTCGGTTTTGGCGGCAGTAACTTCCATGTTGCTCTTGAAGAGTATAATTCCGCTGAAATGACCCGTGGCCGATACCACTCGTCACCGGTAGAGCTTTTTGTATTTTCAAGCAACAGTATCAATGACCTAACCAGCGCCACAGACACCGCTGTCGAAAAATTGGCAAACACAGCAATGCCTATTCTGGCGCGTGAATTGCAAAGCGCATTTGATTCCAGCAAGCCCTACCGATTGTCCATTATCGCTACCGATTGTGATGCGGCAAAAACGCTGATGCAACAGGCAACCCAGAAAATAACATCTGACCCCGATACCGCCTTTTCCATGCCCAATAAAATTCACTACGGCATCGGCACAGAACAACCCAAAGTGGCTTTCCTTTTTCCCGGGCAAGGCAGCCAATATGTCAGCATGGGTGCAGCACTTGCCTGTGAATTCGACCAGGCACGCGCAGCATGGGATCTGGCCAGCACAGTGGAACTGGACAGTGACACTCGTTTAGACCAGGTTGTGTTCCCTATTCCGGTATTTTCCGCGGAGGATCGCGCCACCCAAACCGCTACACTCACTAAAACCCAATGGGCCCAACCTGCTATTGGTTGTGTCAGTTCATCCTTGTTGAACCTGCTTGAAATACTGGAGGTGAAACCCGATGCCGTGGCCGGTCACAGTTATGGTGAGGTGACCGCCCTTTATGCTGGCGGCGCGTTGAAAACCCAGGAAAGCCTGCTAGCAGTATCTCGCCGTCGTGGCGAGTTAATGGATCAGGCTGCAGCAACACCAGGATCGATGACCGCAATACGGGCAGGTCGTGATGAGATTCAAGCCTATTTGGATGAATGGGATTGCTCGGTTGTTATCGCCAATATCAACAGCCCCACACAAATCGTCATTGCGGGCGAAACGGCTGAAATTGAAAAGGCAGAAACCCAATTAAAGGCAGTGGGTGCTACCTTTACCCGACTCTCCGTGGCAACAGCGTTCCATACAGATATTGTCAGCCCGAGTGCAGAACCTTTCTTTGAATTTCTGTCTGAGATAAAAGTCAGTAAGCCCACCGTACCGGTATATTCAAATACCACGGCATCTGTTTATACCGACAAGCCCAACGACATTCGTAAGACGCTTGCCTGGCAACTGGCTAATCCGGTTAGATTCCAGGAAATGATCGAACAAATGCACGCTGATGGCATCAACCTATTCCTGGAAGTAGGTCCTGGTTCACTGCTTGCGGGTATGGTGAATGACAGCCTGAAAGGTCGTGAATTTACCATGGTCTCCATGGACAACCGTAAACAAGAGGGTCGGTCCGCATTCTGGAACGCATTGGGCAGCTTGTCTGCTTCTGGCGTGGCGATGAACTTTGATGCACTTTGGCAGGATTTTGCTGAAGTAGAGGCCCTGCCGGAATCCGTTAAGCGCTCTCCTATCACGGTGAAATTAACCGGCGCCAATCATGGCAAACCTTATCCACCCAAAAACGGATCAGCCGGTGTACCCAAACCGAATCCAGAAGTGACGGTGCCTACTGCCGTGGCAGCAACACCAGTCGCAGCACTAAGCGCTGTCGCCCCATTGACAGCAGTGCCCTCTCCTATTGCAGCGGCAGCACCTATGGCAGCCGCGGCACCTATTGCAGTTGCGGCACCTGGCGCCCCCGTTAGAGATGCAAACTGGGTCGCGGCATTCCAAAGCCTACAGCAGCAAACACTTGCAGCACAAAAATCCTTCCAGGATACCCTAGGACAAGCCCACCTGGCGTTCTTGAAAGCCAGTGAAGTGGCATTTACCCAGCTCGGTGGCGTCACTGCCACTTCAGTGCCTGCGGCAGATGTTGTGCCGGTGCAAGCGGTTGTAACAGCCCCCGCTACGGCAGCAGCCCCTGTGGCAGCGCCTATAATAGAACCTGCGCCGCGACTCGAACTCGCTGCAGTCCCAGTGGCCGCAGCCGATCCTGTTGCCATTGCGGCAGCCGCAGTGGATTTTGAAGCCATGTTGTTAGACGTCGTGGCCGAAAAAACCGGTTACCCAAAAGAAATGCTCACCCTGGATATGGAACTCGAAGCTGGCCTGGGTATCGACTCCATCAAACGAGTGGAAATTCTCTCCTCATTGCAGGAGCAAATCCCGCATCTAGGCGACATGGATACTGCAGTATTAGCTGAACTCAACACCCTAGGGGAAATCATCGAATTGGCGAACGCCTCTGCTCCGGCCACCTCTGCTGTTGCCGCAGCCCCCGCTGTTGATTTCGAAGCGATGTTGCTTGCGGTGGTGGCTGAGAAAACCGGCTACCCACAAGATATGCTGACCCTGGATATGGAATTAGAAGCAGGCCTTGGCATTGATTCGATTAAACGCGTAGAAATTCTCTCCTCTCTCCAAGAACAGATTCCTCACCTGGGTGAGATGGATACTGCAGTACTCGCTGAACTCAACACTCTCGGGGAAATCATCGAATTGGCCAATGCTTCAGCGCCCTCATCGGGCCCGGCTGCCAGTGCTACTGAAACCGTAGATTTCGAAAAAATGTTACTGGCCGTGGTCGCGGAAAAAACCGGTTACCCGGAAGAAATGTTAACCCTAGACATGGAATTAGAAGCAGGCCTTGGCATTGATTCGATTAAACGCGTAGAAATTCTCTCCTCGCTACAAGAACAGATTCCTCACCTGGGAGAGATGGATACTGGCGTTTTAGCTGAGCTCAATACCCTAGGTGAGATCATCGAATTAGCCAATGCATCAGCGCCGGGTGGAGCACCCACTTCAACAGCGGCTGCAACCCAAGCGGTGGCAGATGTCATTGCAATGACACGTTATGAAGTGATGGCTGAACACCGTGCCGCGTCTGGAATCGCCATTGGCGATATTCAAAATGCGGCGCCACTTCACCTGGTAGGGGACCGTACCGGTGTGGCTGAACAGCTAGCTGAACTGCTAGCGGGAACCGGCATTAAAACCAACATCACCGATCTCGCACCTGAAAACGCCCAATGGGTTGTTTTACTCACCGGCCTAAATGGTGAAGATAATGCAACCAGTCAATCAAATCTCAACGTCGAAGCCTTTGAACAGGTGCGTCGCTGTGCAACCACCATGTCAACCACCGGTAAATTGCTAGTCACGGTACAGTCAACCGGTGGCGACTTTGGTCTTTCCGGAAAGTCTGGATCGTCAGCCTGGTCTACCGGCATTGCCGCATTGGCCAAAACGGCTGCCCGAGAATGGACTGATGTCGCGGTGAAAGCGATTGATGTTGAAACCACAGCGCTTTCAACTGCAAAAATCGCGCAGGAATTATTTGTCGAACTTATCGCCGGTGGACCAGAGTTAGAAGTGGGCCTTCAGGTCGATGGCAAGAGAATAACGCCGGTGGCAAATCCCATCACTGGGGACGGCGAGCCTATGCCATTGGCAGATGACTCGGTCATTGTTGTCAGTGGCGGCGCACGCGGTGTTACCGCCGCTTGCTTACAGGAACTGCTCAACAGAAAACCTGCAAAACTTGCCATACTGGGCAGAACCCCACTGGCCGACGAAGCGCAAGACCTGGCGGCCTTCACC
>CAYNZI010000070.1:0-8693 GCA_964401565.1 uncultured Spongiibacteraceae bacterium | reverse complement strand
GTTACCAACGCACAGCCTTTAGGGCCAAGCTCACGAATATGACGCCCTTGAATATTGCCGGGAAACACGATCCAAGGCTCTTCTGATACGACTTCACGTGTATGCACATGCCCAAGGGCCCAATATTTATAGCCCTTAGAACGTAAACCATCGACAGAGCAAGGGGCATAGGGTTCATGACCCGGCTTACCATCCAAACAGGTATGAAGAAGGCCAATATTAAATAAATGTGGATCCCCTTGCGGGTAGGCCAAAGACATGTCTTCGGTAACGGCGCGCCTGGCGAAGCCTTGGCCATGAATCGCAACCCCCAATTCTTCCAAGATTACCGTTTGCGGCTTACTGGTGGAGAATAGCGTGACATTGTCAGGCAAACGCAACTGTTTAGTAATTTGACTGGCTGCATCGTGATTACCAGCCACAACGAAAACAGGAATGTTTGCCGCCTCTAATTGGCGCATTCGATCCACAAAATACAAGCCGGTGTTATAGTCCTTCCAGTCACCGTCATAGAGATCACCAGCGAGCAACACAAAAGCTACGCCCTCTTCTATTGCCAACGCAACCAAATTGTCAAAGGCGCGCCGGGTAGCGCTGCGAATTTCCTCAACAGGAGCCCCCTCATAACGCTCTAATCCTTTAAGTGGGCTGTCAAGATGAACATCTGCGGCGTGGATAAATTTCACTAGCGCGTCCTTACATAGCAATTTATATTTTTAATCATTGATAAAAGGTGCGACACACTAATCAACACCCAATGCCTTAAACACCGCATCAACCGGATCCGCATAAAAGCTAACCTGAAATTTGGTGAATAGCTCCGGCGGGATAGTAGGAATATCAGCCGCACTACTCATCGGCAAAGCGACTTTCTTTGCGCCTGCGTCAAAGGCTACCTGAAGGCATTCGGCAACACTCTCAACAGGCGTCACTGTGCCACCCAGGCTCATGTCGCCCATAACAACCATTTGATTCTGGACAGATTTACCAAGAAGCCCCGATGCGAACGCCACCAGGCTCGATAGTGCTAGATGAGTAAATGGACCGGTATTCTGTAATTCAACCGCATGAAGGTGGAAGTCGTGGTCGACAATTTTAGCTCCCGCGCTAATTCTGGCGGCATTAGCCTTAAAGAAGTCAAAAGCTATTTTCACCTGCTCTTTCGCAGCACTGGAACTCCACAAGCCAGAGGTTACCAGTTTGCCCGATCCCTTGGTGACTTGTAGTTCTAGCCGGTAAAGACCTGGCATACCTTTGCTGCTTAGGCCAATAGTGTGAAGCACTCCCGGCTTAGCTGGCCCTTCAGGGATAAGGCCACCACCGCCTTGCTCTTTGACGGATACAAAGTGCTCTTCAAGGCTGTCGTTATCGATATAGCTAAAATGGACATCATAGAATTCCATACCACCTATTTTCTTAAGCTGCTCTTTCACTCGGCGACGTACCTGAAGGGCATATTCTAAACACTCGCGTACATCTTCTTTTTCAAACTTCCCGTGGGGAAATAATAATTTAATTAAACCCGAGGTGGTTTTTCTGACAGCAATAACATCGCGCTGATTGAGGTTATTCCCCAGCTTGAAATACTTATCGATAGCATCAGCAAAGCTACGCTTACGCATCTCTCGATAGAACTCGGCCAAGTAGTCGACAATCAAGCCATACCTATCCGTGAAAAACTCTGGCCGCATCTTAGGAATTTCCCAGCCGGGAATATAGGCATGGAAGCGATCAAAAAAGGCCGAGTCAATCATAGCGTCCGGGAACGGGGCTAATAGGTGGCTGGTTTTAACCAGCGACTCAACACTTTGATTGATATTGCCTATAAAAACCATGCCAGCCGAGGCCTCCATTTGCTCTCGACCACGAGCAAAGGACCCTGAAGCCATGTAATCCTTCATGATTTGAACACCGTCTTTATCTTTAAACGAAATACCCGCAACCTCATCAAAGGCAACAAGATCCCACAGGCCAACAAGACCAACACGGCGCGTGCTCATATTATAAAAAAGGTTGGCGACCGTTGTTTGGCCACCAGAAACTAAAATACTGTTGGGCGAGCACTCTTTATAAATATGGCTTTTTCCCGTGCCACGCGGCCCTAATTCACAGACGTTGTAGTTGTTCTCGACGAAGGGAATCATCCGTGCCAAGAGGTGCCACTGAACTTCCGCATCGAGCGTTGACGGCTCCATACCAATGGAACGAATCAAGGCTTCACGCCATTGAACAGTGGTCAATGCAGCACGTCCAGCAAACAACTCCTCCATATTCATATTGGGCATCTGAATGGGCTTAAGCAACGTAACGCCAAAGGGCGAGCCGGACTGCCCCTCTTCATGGTAGTAGCTCAGCGTGGCTATTACCCAGATGCCGCCCACAAGCAGCTTCTCATACTCTTTAACGATACCGGCCGAAATCTCAGCATCTTTAATGCCTAAGTTACTGAATGAGGCCTCGTATTTATCCTTCTTCTCGTTCAGCCTAACCGTTACCCTGTCGATGACTTTATAGGTGCCACGCTCCCTAACCAACGATTTAACCTTCTCGGCTTCATCGGGCCTCACATAATTCTCGGCCAAAATCGTTTTTACATTTTTAAGCCCCGCCTCGATCACCTCAGGATCATCGGATGCGCAATACATGCCAAGAAGGTATTCCAAAACATAGACCGGAACATTAGCGCCTTCTTTAATCAGCTTGGTCAGGTCTTTGCGTACCACGCGACCACCAAAATTTTCATTCAGCAGCTGATCTAAATCTTTATCTTGTGCAGTATCCATTATCTAATCTCGGTATTTAATGTCGGAACATTCTTATTTATAAAAGGCGCTTAGAAAAAGTCATCGGTGAACGCTAAATCGATAGTGACTTTGTAACGCTCAATCTCTGTATTCAGGTCTTTATCTTTAATAATTAAGAAGTAATCTTTTTTGCGATCAAAGTCAGTCCCCGACAATGACAAGCGAACCTGCTTAACCCGCTCTGCAACCGAGTCGGTAGCACAGTCAAAGGTAAGCCCTTCTTCGCTTGAGACCATCTTTTCTCCACGCTGGGCATCGCCATCATAGATCGCAACCGATACCGTGACAGGCAAAACCTGATCGCTAACGGCTTCAGTCTGCATCAGGTCAAAACGCTGGATGTTATTCACCATTTTCAACGACGACTTAGCCGATATCACACCCACTTTACGCTTGGTACGCTTTTCCGCCTTAGCCCCGCGCAGTTGCTTGACTGTTATAACCGGCACCACAATCTCTTGAGGCATGATACCGCCGTGCACAAAACGGGCTCCACCGACAAAATGAAAACGGTTTGCGCCTTTAGGCACCCAAAAACCCGTATCACTGGCGGTACCGGCGGTATCTTTGGTCGAACCCGCCCAGGCCTCTGTTGTTTCTGGCAGCGTATTGCCAATCACGTAACGCTTTTTGCTCTTAATGGTATTGGTTGGTTTTTCAGCTAAAGCGGTTCTATCGGCCGAATCAAGCTTGCTCTGTTGAAAGAGAAAACCATGGTCAGCGGTGACCAATACCGTTGAGGTATTAAAATGCATCATGATTTTACGGGTCAATTCGGTCAGTTCATTGATTGCATGCTCCACCGCCATAAAGGTTTCCGACTCTGTCGATGCACTATCACCACGGGCATCCACCACATTGTGGTAAACATAAACGAGCTGCTGATCCCTTAACGCGTCTCGCCCTTCGTCCCGCGACCACTCTTTCACTTGCTCCGCGGTGACGGCTATACCCTGATAAGCCGAAAGAACCTTGTTGCGCGCAGCCGTTCCCTTAGTAGATTGACCATCAACAAAAACATCATCTGCAACCCCCTCACGGTATTCCAGCGTGTTATGCGGCAACAAAGACGCCATGCCCAAGGTGGTATAACTCGGCACAACACCCAGCTGTGAGCTAAGGATTGCCTCGCTATAGCGCTTTTCATTGATACGGTCTTTAAGCTCGACCGCCGCCTCATAGCGAAAAGCATCACTGATAATCACTACCACGCGCTGCTTGGGTGACTTGTTGCCACCACGAGAAAGCACGGGCGCTACGTGTTTTGAAAAGAACTGCTGTTGGTTTGGTACGCCCTCGATATGCCAACTCGCTAAAATCCCTTCGGCCTCTACCCGGTCGCCCCAGGTTTTCGCCAAATTATCGATATACCAATTGGCATAACACTGCTCCACTTCATCATCGAGATTTTTAAGGATCTCGACATGCGCCCGCTGTGATGCCGCACAGTAATGTCGGTAGGCCTGATCAAACCGGTAGAGATCCGCCTCGTAAGCCTTATAGATGGCTTCGACGCTGGCGAAATGCAGGCCAGAACTGTGTGCCAGCCGCCACTGATAGAGGTCAATAGCCGATGCTAAAGCCTTGTAGACCGTGCGGTACTTCCGCCGCTTGTCATCATCTTTATGTCGCGACGCCCAGTAACCATCTAAGCGAGCGGCAATGACGTCTGCAAACTGATTGAGGTCTGTTAAGGTCGCTTGCGGAATGGCCTGTGCCAACTCAATGATTATCCGGTGTTCCACCAACTCGAAGGTCGCCACATCCAACAATGAAGCAAAGTGATACGACTCTAATTTATCCCCAATTCTCAGCGCTTGCGCGACCCAGCCAGAGATAACATCGAAAGACTTGTAATAACGGGAGCTATCGCGCCAGCGGGATAACAGCGCGCGTGAGCTGGCGCGTGCATTGGCCGCCGAAATAGCCAACTCCTGTGCCCAGGGCGGCACATCGCCAACACTTTCACAAAAACCGGTGGTCAATAATCGAATCAAACAATGGCCCAGCATAAAAGGCTGTTCGCCCGACAGCTCTTCTGGGCTAGCAGGGTAACCGACCTCGCGCTGAAGTGAATTCAGCAAAGCGGGTATCAAGCCATATTTAGCCAGCTCGTCTATAACCTTGGGGTTAGATTCCAGACCAATGTCATCGCTGACAGACTGTTCCGCCAAGGCAAACAATAGCTGGCTTAAGTCGCTGCTATCCGCCTTGGTCACCACCGCTATCATGGCCAAATCGAGGTCGGCCTCGGTCATCTCAGGTAGAGCAATCTTATTAAGGCCGTTAAGCCGAGCTTTACTGGCAAAGAACTTTTCTCGCTTGGCCAAATGTTCACGCAAGCTTTGTTGATGTAAGCCCAAATCATTAAAAATGATAGAGAAACGATCGGCATAAAAACTGCGGGAATAAAGTTTGATATCCAACAACCAGTCTTTCTCTGGTTCTGGCTCAGCCGACGAAAAATACAATAGGTACTTACTTTGAGTATCTTCAAGCTCCAGCTTTAGCTTAATGCCCAGGGCTGACTCTGCTGCCATATTAACAATTTGTACTTCATCAAGGCCGAGGCTAGATAAGTCAGATTTAAAATCACCCGCAGGGTCATACCAAAAAACGATGCGGTGGTTTTCCTGAAAAAAAGCTTGTTTAAGGCCATTGGTGAGTTGGTCTAGGTTCATTGATTATTGCCTTGCTGGTTGTTTGCGGCACTATTTACTGGGTCACTCACTACAAGCCAAGACCCACCTTTACGCGCACCCACGCGCTGTAACCGACCTTGTTGCTTTAACTTGGTAGCGGCGCGCTCTATGGCACTGACCGATTTACCTAAAGACTGAGCGACTTCCGCCAGCGTCCATTGTGAGTGCTCTGCCAATAAGGCTAATATTTGCTCTGGTGTTTTGGGTTGTTTTTGTACCGGCGTTTCTACCGGCGTTTCTACCGGCGTTTTTGGTGCAGATGGCAAGGCTTCCGACGCTAAAGACTCATTCAAGGCCTCACTAATGGCATCCAGCAAAAAGACCATAAATGGGCCGCAATCAGAACTAGCGTCTGCCTCACCTAGCAGGCGGTAATAGTCATCCTGACGGCTTTTAATCACCGTCTCCATCGGCAAATAAGCCAGCAAAGGGTGCCAGCGGCTCAAAATAAGCGTTTGCCAAAGCCGCCCTATACGGCCATTACCATCACTAAACGGGTGAATAAACTCCAGCTCGTAGTGAAATGCGCAAGAGGCAATTAATGGGTGGGCATCCGTTGCCGCCAGCCAGTGCTGTAAATCGTGAATTAGGCGCGGCACCTGCTTAGCCGGTGGTGCCATATGCACCAACTGCTTATCTTGGTAGATACCCACGCCACCCGCCCGGAAACTACCCGCATCGTCACTTAAGCCTTTTAACAGCAGACCGTGTGCCGTTAGCAAGTCGTCAACAGAACCAGAGTCAAATCCTGCCAGTGCATCGTAGGCCGCAAAAGCATTATGGACTTCCTGAATTTCTTGCGGTCGGCCCAAAACTCGCTTGCCATCGAGCAAGGCCGTAACCTGCTCAACGGTTAAGGTATTTTGCTCAATGGCCAGTGAGGCCTGCACGGTTTTTATGCGATTATCTCGGCGCAATTGTGGCACCAGGCTTTGCGGGTTGTGGGCATTCCAGTTGGCGACCAGCTCTATAATCTCGGCAACGCGGGAGACTAGAGTATTGGTGAGTTTGAAGGGGGGGTGATAGCTCATTGGTGAGCTGCCTTCACTACCGCCTCAAGGTCTTCTTTGAAAGCGTTAAAAGATGACATATCAATCTGATGGGGGTCTATAGTGCCATCAGACAACAATTCATTAAGCTCAGCGGTAGAGTCTTTACCATCAAGGGCTTTTGATAATTGTTTTTTTAACGAATTGGCGCTTTTATCATTGCCCGATTCATCTTCAAGTTTGCAGCAGTGCTGATATGGGTTATCTTTCACCGCACACAGTAACCATGCTTCAGATTTTGGTTTAGGCATCATGGCCACGCCACTCTCAAAACTTTCAGCGTTAAAGCCCTTTATCATTGAGTTTCGCTTGTCGCGCCAGTTACCTCGCCCTGCGGATGCTGTGCCATCGGCATCTCGAAACAATACGGCAACCACTTTATCGTTCAGCTTTTTTGCCTTTGCATTGGCAGCAATAGCCAAAGCTCTGGCGTTTTCATAATAATATTTGGTTTCTGCTGGCTTCTTTTTTCCCCGTAAAGCCATCGCCTTTTTTAATCGTTTGGGTTTATTATCCGCCAAATATTTCTCAGAAACATAACTTGCGGATGCACAGCTCAAATGAGAAAACTCAAATCCCTGATAAGTTTCAATCAACTGGTCAACCATCCAAGCCATTGGGCCGGGTTTGAAGTTATCGCTATCACAGCTCTCACTAGCAGGGTTACACACACCCATATCCCCAGAACCCTCACCACTTAACAATAAATACATGAGAACTCCTGTTTATTGTAAAGTGATAATTTCTTGGGAAATATTGGTTAAATCTGTATCGATAAAGACCTCCCCCGGCCCCATAAAATCAAGTTTTTTGGCCATCGAAGGAATATCGAATAATCTTATAGATTTCGTATAGCCTTCTTTGGTTTTATAGAGATATACAACCCCCTCTTTGGCAATCTTATCTTCCATAAAATTAAGTATCATCGGGCTGTGAGTTGTCACCAGTATCTGATGTTCGGCACCGACTAAACGATCAATCAGAAACTCAATCAACTCAGGGTTAATGCCATTCTCGATTTCATCAAATAACAAGAATTCATTGCCCGCCTCTAACTGAGCTAATACCGCCATCATCCTCAACATGCCGTCATTCATATGGCGAGCGCCGGTCTTCAGTTTTTGCTTGCCAAACGCCTCAACAATCTCTAATTGCTTCCAGCCAGAGCGCAGTGATTTTGTATCAATGCTTTGAAGTTGCGGATAAACAGTAGACAGCTCAGCCTTTAACTGATTTTTTACGTCCCAGCTAGATTCATGAATAAATGCTGACAATTTCTGACCGCCAAGACCCAACTTACCACCGGCAGATTTATTACGGCTGCGAAGCTTCTCCGGCGAGAGTAAATCCAGAGACCTAATACCTATGATTGACTCTTTTAATGCCTGCAACAGGGGATTAATTTGGCTCTCTTTAAGCTGGGATAAAATAGAGCCCTGATACTCGAACATTACCGGAAAACGCTCAGAGTCTTTAGGTGCCCCCTCGACCTTGGCAAGGCTACAGTAGGCATCATCGACACGTAGGACAACATTGCCTGCCACTTCAACTCGCTCTTTAGTACAGCTCAGTGTTTTACGGTTGATGCTGCCACTCCATACCATCTCACCAAAACTTGCACTCTCCACTACGACCTCAAAAGATATATTGCTTTTTGTGGTTAGCTTGGAGTTAATATCAGCACTATCCCACTGACGTTCAGCCAGCCAATCATCAAGATCGCCAGCCATTAACTGAGACAAGAAATCCATCGCTTGCAGGACAGTTGATTTACCTGCGCCATTTAAGCCGACCAAACAAGTGAACTTGGCCAACTCTAATTTAAAATCGACTAACGATTTAAAGTTGTCTATAAAAATGGATTTAATCATTATTTTTTTCCTTTTCTGTCCACGAAATTTCGTTTACAGCCTTAAATAAGTTAACTAGATGATGAACTGACATATCCATTAATGGCTCGTACATAAACGAGTTAAGATGTATGTTCTCAGGTGTCATTAAAGTTACTTGGCTAAGCACCTTACGCACAGGGACAAAGCCATTATCAAGGCCTGCATTCTCTTGGCATAGGCGATCAAATAGTCTGCCAGTTTGATTCCCTCGAATATCACTTCGATCCGTAACGTGTTGACACATAA
>CAYNZI010000069.1:0-8796 GCA_964401565.1 uncultured Spongiibacteraceae bacterium | reverse complement strand
GAAGTATACGCAGGCTGGGCAGAAGATAACGCCGATCGAACTCAATCGAGAAGTGAATGGCATTTTAAATGCTAGGGAAGTGCGATCCAATCTTGCGCAGATGCAAGCAACAGGATCAACGGTACTGTACCTGCCAACGGATATTGGCGATCTGGCTTCGGTTGAAACTTCGCTATCCCAGGCTCGCAAAGAGTTGGGCCCCATCAACATGATCATACATGCAGCGGGTGTTCTGGCCGATAAAGAAATCCACAAAAAAACAGACGAGCAATTTCAGTCAGTCTTTAAAACCAAGGTTACGGGTTTGCAAAACCTGCTTAAAGCAACAGAGTCAGACCCCCTGCGCCATATGCTTTGCTTCTCTTCAGTCGCCGCCAGAACCGGTAATAGTGGCCAGGTTGATTACGCCATGGCCAATGAAGTCCTGAATAGAATCTGTCAGCTCGAACAGGCCAAAAGAGGCGCTGATTTTTCTGCCAAATCCATTGGTTGGGGACCGTGGGCAGGAGGTATGGTTGATCCGTCTCTGGCAGGACATTTCAGGGCGCAAGGTGTGGAGCTTATCCCGCTTGACGATGGTGCCTGTCTATTTGCCGATGAGGTTGAAGGACGCAATGGAAATTGCGTCGAAATCGTCTACGGCGGCGGTCTGGATAACGCCCATAAAGGTGACGCCGGTGATACTACCGTCGCCATTCATGTGCACGCCTCCAGGCACCCACAAATTTCAAGCCATCTCATTCAAGGCCAAGCAGTTGTGCCTCTGGTGTTAGTGAGTGAATGGGGATTGTCTATTGCAACGGCGTTAAATCCATCACTGAATGTGATTGGGGTTCGGGATCTCAATGTCGTCAAAGGCATTCAGTTAAAGGACTATGAAGGTCAGGGAGATTGGCTGACTATTCACTGTAAGCTTGATGATGAATATCTGATAGGTATGACCGTATCTGACAACAAGGGCATGGTTCAGTACAAACTGGATATAGAGTTGAGCCGGGAAGCAAACCCCATAGGGCTTGAGATTGATTCATCCCCCGCATTAACGCTTGAGAACTGGGAATGGACACCGAAACATATTTACGACGAACTTTTGTTTCATGGCGAGAAATTGCAGGTAGTTAAAAAGCTACTGGGGGTATCTGAAGCCGGATGCAGGGGTATGTTGCAAATGCCGGATGAAGCCGATCTCGCACGCTTTCGAGTGGCGATGTTAGATGGGGGTTTACAATTGGCTTTACTATGGGAGCGAAACCGATCTGGCTTGGCCTCTTTACCCACCAAACTGGGTCATTTGAGGTGGCACATGCCAGCAAACATCAATGGCCCAATATTGTGTGACTTGATATTGAAGAAGGCAACAAAGTTGGCCTCTACCTGGTCCATCGTTTTCACCAATGTCGAAAAACAAATCTTCGCCACAATGGAGGACGTCAATATTCACGTTCTACTCGGTAAGTCGTCTGGTTCAGAAACACCTTAAACTTCAGTTAACAAGCGTAGTAACCCTGTAGATATGTCAGATATGAAGAAGTCCAATTTCCAACCGATCGCAATCGTTGGTCGCGGTTGTGTATTACCTGGTTGTCAATCCGTAGATGATCTATGGGAAATCATTCAGTCGGGGCGTGTAGAAACTAGCTCAGGCTCCGAAGATGATTGGCACGTCAACCAGGAAAGATTACTCAGCGATGAAACTGAGTACCAACTGGATAAGATGTGGTCAAACCATGGTGGTTATGTCCGTCATTTTTCAGATCATTTCGATGCCAGCCAATTCCAGTTGGACAAAGCATTACTGGATCAACTGGATCCTGTATTTCTTTGGTCTTTGGAAGCCGCAAGGCAGGCCATGGCGGAAGTCGGTACGTCGCCAAACCTTGATAATGCCGGAGTTATTCTGGGTAACCTAAGTTATCCTACTCGTGCCCATAGTCGATTTGCTGAAGAAGTCTGGCTGCAGGAAATGCGCGGCCTGGATATAACTGACGGTAAAGTTGCCGCTGAAAATCGTTTTATGTCCGGACTGCCGGCAAATTTGGTGGCCAAAGGTTTAGGCTTTGGTGGCGACACTCTGGCGCTAGATGCCGCATGTGCTTCAGGTCTGTACGCAATAAAAATTGCCTGTGATCGATTGCAGGCAGGCACCCATGACATTATGTTAGCGGGCGCCGTTAATGCAGCAGACCCTCTGTTTATCCACATGGGTTTTTGCGCGCTTAACGCGCTGAGCAAAACCGGAATCAGCCAGCCGTTTAACCAGGCCGCCGACGGATTAGTGCCTTCCGAAGGTGCCGCCTTTGTCACCTTAAAACGCCTCGAAGATGCCAGAGCAGACGGTGATAAAATATACGGTGTTATTCGCGGTGTGGGCCTATCAAATGACGGCAGAAGCGGTGGATTTCTGTCTCCGTCCACTGACGGGCAGGTTGAGTGCATCAAAAAAGCCTACGCTATGTCAGGGATTGACCCCACCTCAGTCCAATTTATTGAATGTCATGCCACCGGCACAGAAGCCGGTGACTCTACAGAAATCGCGAGTCTAAGCACGGTCTTTGCTGACGCCAAGGATCTGCCCCTGGGTTCCTTAAAAGGTAATTTAGGCCATTTGATAACCGTCTCGGGGATAGCCGGGTTACTCAAACTTATCCTGGCATTCGAAAACAAAACCATTCCCGGAACGCCAAATGCCACGCCAAATCTTAGCTCAGTGAAGGAGAATGGTTTCACTGTTCCTGAGCGTAGCCGGAAATGGCCGAGTAACGGGCCCCGTATGGCGGCTATCAGTAGCTTTGGTTTTGGTGGTAACAATGCACACCTGCTAGTTCAAGAAGATAGCGATGATATAAATATTGCCCCAAAGCGCCACTTAAACAGCAAGTTTGCCATTGTCAGCCTTGCGGTTAAAACTGACAGGGATGCCAACGCTGATGATTTTGGCCAACGTATCTGCGGCGCCGCAGATGCAGAGTCAACTGCTCCCGAGCAGAATCAGGTGTCGCTTTCGGCCAAATCATTGGCCTTTCCACCTAATGACCTAAAACAAGCCCTAGGACAACAACTCATATTGCTGGAACTATTGCCAGAAGTTGAAGCGGGCATCAAAACCGTGGCTAAGCACCGTACGGGTGTATTCATCGGTATGCAGACAGACAGTGAAGTTTGCCGTTATGGTTTGCGCTGGCGTCTTCAGGATTTAGACCCGGCCGCTGCCAGCATAGATCTTAATAAGGAAATTGCAGCATCGCCCAACGCTGCCAGTGTCATTGGCAAGATGCCAAACGTTCCCGCCAATAGGCTCAGTAATCAGTTAAATATCACCGGGCCTGGATTTACCGTGTCAAGAGAAGAGCTTTCCGGAGACGGTGCCATTGAGCTCGCCATGTCAGCCATACAACGAGGCGAATTAGATGCAGCCCTTGTCGGGGCCGTTGAACTGGGTAACGAACAAGTCCATTTGCAGGCCATGGCAAAAATATCGACACAGACATCAACCGATAATACCGCTGATGCTGCCATATTGATGGTGATCAAATCTGTCGAACAAGCCGAGGCAGATGGCGATCAGATTCTGGCTCTGATTGAAGCCAGCGCAGGGTCTACTGATGTTGATTCGCCGGTGCTGCATGATAGCGCCCATGCCGCATCAGGATTACTCAACCTGGCGGCCGGCATTCAACGTCTGCGCGCAGGATTAAGCGGCGACGAAAATAATGGTATAGAACATGATGCCATAACGGTGAGCAATCGCTCCGTATTTGGCGAAACCTCAAGCTGGACATTACGCCGTGGCACCGCAAAAGCGTTTGCGGCCAAAGATAAACCCTGTATGGAAATTTATGGCGCCAGTAACACAGAGGCGCTACTGGCCAATTTGGCAGCGGGTGTTACCGGCGGCCAAGGCAGCTGCCGCGTGGCTCTCGTTGGTTCCACCGATGATTTCGAGAAATTGCGAAAAAGGGCCATTCACGGTATTAGCGCCAATACAACATTGAAGTTCTGGTCCCTGAATGGAGTCAGTTTCGCATCCGAAAGCATCGCCGGAGAAGTCGCGTCGGTGTTCACTGGCGCCGCCTCCTCATACCCTGGCATGGGACGAGATCTATTCCTCGGACTACCGGCGCTTGGCGCAGAACTCGCCGGCGACATGCCAAAATCTGCAGCGGCCATGACGGTCGCTTTTAATCCAGAGAATGAACGGCACAGTTTGCCGTCTATTCAACTTGGCGGTTCGTCTTATCTTAGCCAGTTTCACGCGCGCATTACCCGCGACCTGCTGAAGCTAAAACCGGATGCTGCCATGGGGCTTTCATCTGGCGAAACAAACTCGATGTTTGCTTTCAATGTCTGGCAGGATATGGATTCACTGCGCAGCGACATTGCTGACACCGAATTGTACAGAACGGCTTTAGCGGAGGAATTTTCCTCTGTGCGCTCAGCCTGGAAGCTCAACCAAGACGAAACCGTAGAATGGGACAATTTTATCGTGTTAGCGCCCGTTGAAGACGTCCGCAAGGCTATCGCTACACAAGAGCGTGCTTACCTTACGATTGTGCAATCGGCTGGAGACTCGGTTATTGGCGGAGAGCGCCGCGCGATTCAATCGGTTTTAAAACAACTAGGTGATCCAGACACGATTGCCCTGGGTCATGATCTTGCAGTGCATTGTTCGGTAGTGAAACCATTCGAACCTATGTGGCGTAAACTGCATACCCGGCCAACTAGCACACCCAAAGACATACGTTTTTATTCAAACTATCTTGGCGGCGCCTATGAAATCAACCAGGAGAATGTTGCCGAGGCATTGACCGGTCAGGCATTAAATACCGTTGATTTCCCCAAAATTGTTGAAGCAGCCTACAAAGACGGCGTGCGTATATTTATCGAACACGGCCCACGTAACGGCCTTACCCGCGCCATTGATGCCATCCTGGGTGACCGACCGCATTTAGCCGTAGCCATGGACCATTCTGCGGTGCCATCAATGACCCAGCTGTACAGAACAGTGGCCAGTCTTTGGTGTGCTGGAGTCGATATTGATTTATCCAGCATCAAGCAAAATCAGCCAAAAGCAGCCATTAAAGCCGTACCCGTTATCAAATTTAAGCTGCGTTTACCCCAGATCAGAGTTCAATCAGCCATGCGGGCAAAAGAAGTTAACGCTTATTACCCGCCTCGCCTTAGCGCCGGCCCAGCCACAGGCACACTGATGCCAGCGGCGCCTGCTTTGGCTTACACCGTAACGCCGGTAGAAGTGGCAGTAGAACGCAAAGAAAATGCAACAATAGCCGCTAAAGCCGGTTCATTGCCCACCCCCATCAGGGCGCCCGTTATGGTCACAAAAGTTCTGCCAGATCCGGCAAAGAAACCAGTAACTCCCCCCCCGAAAACAGAAGCGCCGAAAGTTGCAGCTGCGGTTATCCAGACGCAGGAGATTTATCCCTCTGCGCCAGCTCAACCCGCGGCGGTTATGCAACAAGCGACACCCGGTATTGGCATGAGTGAACATCAGCTATTGGTCGAAAGCCACCAGCGTATGCTGAGCGCACATCAGGCATTCTTCGCCGCACAACTGCAAGGTCAGCGAGCCTATGAGGAGACGATGGGGCGCATGCAAGCGGCTCTTTTAGGCGCAGTACCGACGGCAACCGTTGCGCCGGTAGTGAGTGCAGAAATTGTCCAAGGCGTTGCCATGGCGCAAGCCACCAACGATAACGTCCGGGCTACCAGCCCAGCGGCCACTGTTGTTGCCAAGACAGTAACGCGGCCAAAAGCTGAAATCGTACAACTCGCATTGGCCCAGACACCCGTCAGCAAGGCCATCACTAGACCCGGTCCCAAGTTCTCTCGCCCGAAGCTAGAAATCCTCTCTAGCGGAAAAATCTCATCGGTACTGGGTCCCTTGTTTGAACGCCAAGATGGTTACGCTGTTCAAGTTCGTATGCCTGAACCCCCCTTACTACTTTGCGACCGGGTTCTGGGTATTGAAGGCGAAGCGGGGGCCATGGGAACCGGCACGATCTGGACCGAAACAGAAGTCCATCATGATAGCTGGTATCTACATAATGGCCGTATGCCACCGGGAATCTTTATCGAATCCGGTCAGGCCGATTTACTCTTAATATCCTGGTTGGGTATCGACTTCCACAACAAAGGCGAACGCGCCTATCGCTTGCTTGGCTGTGAACTGATTTTTCACGGCGAGTTACCCAAACCTGGCGAAATCTTAGAGTATGAAATTAAAGTCGATGGACATGCCCAACAAGGTGATGTTCGATTGTTCTTCTTTCATTACGACTGCCACATTAACGGTGAGTTACGAATCTCCGTGAAAAATGGCCAAGCCGGCTTCTTCACAAAAACAGAATTGGCTGAATCAACGGGAGTATTATGGGAAGCAGATACGGCTGATTACACAGCCAATGTGGCAGCCGCCCAAGCCAGTGCAATTTGTCATAAGAGCGCTTTCAGTCGAACCGATATCGCGCATTACTTGAAGGGCGATTTACAAGCGTGTTTTGGCGATGAATTTAGGCGAGCCCACACCCATACCCGCACCCCCGGATCTCCGCAAGGGCAAGGTAATTTCCTCGGCGAAGTCACCCACTTCGAGCCAACAGGTGGCCCCAGTGGGCGCGGCTATTTGCGCATCATCGAAGACATCCATGAAGACGACTGGTTCTTTGATGGCCATTTCAACAATGACCCGTGTATGCCCGGCACCTTAATGGCAGATGCCTGTTTACAGGCCATGGCTTTTTACATGAGCGCTAGAGGTCACACGTTGCACAAAGATGGTTGGCGGTTCCAGCCCGTCAGAGGCACAAACTATAAGTTTGTTTGCCGGGGTCAGGCCTTACCTGAATCGAAACAACTGGTGTATGAGATATTTATTGACGAAGAAATCGTTGATGACCAACCTCAACTATTTGCTCACGTACTGTGCACCATTGATGGCCGCAAGGCATTTCTGTGTGAACGCCTAGGCTTACAACTGGTACCTGACTGGCCACTGAGCAGCATGCCGGAACTGTTAGCACCTATTGAAGATGATCGGCCTCTTGCCTATATAAAAGATTTCCCCCTGGATTATCACTCGCTGATCAACTGTGCCTGGGGCAAACCTTCTACCGCATTTGGTGAAGGCTTTGCACATTATGATGGGCCACTACGCAGTCCGCGATTACCGGGCCCTCCTTATCATTTTATGACGCGAATTGTTTCCCTGGATGGTGAGATGGCCAGCATGAAAAAGGGGGGGCGTGTTGAAGCGATCTATGATATTCCTGAAGACGCCTGGTACTTTGATGACAATGCCTCACGCACAATGCCGTTTTGTGTGTTGATGGAAATTGCACTACAGCCCTGTGGTTGGCTTGCCTCTTATACACTGGGCCGCAGTTACGCGCAAAGCGATTTGTTATTCCGCAACCTTGATGGCACTGGCACCCAGCATCGTGAGATTGTGCCCGGCGATGGCACCTTAAAAACCACGGCAAAACTCACCTCACTTTCCAAGATCGGTGACTTGATCATTGAGAATTTTGAAGTGGAATGCACCATCAATGATGAACCCGTCTACACCATGAAGACGGTGTTTGGTTTCTTCCCGCCGGATGCCATGGCCAATCAGAAAGGGTTAACCATCACCCCTGAAGAAAGAATAATCTTTGATCAGGCCTCTAACGACGTTATTGATTTCGCTAAACAGCCCGCGTTGTATTTCGATCACCCAAGCGCTCACCTGCCCGACTCCAAGTTATTAATGGTCGATAGAATCACCTTCCTTGATAACGCCGGTGGCAAAGAAAATCTCGGTAGCATCCGTGGCGAGAAGGATGTCGATATTACAGAATGGTTCTTCAAGGCTCACTTCTTCCAAGATCCAGTGCAACCTGGCTCTTTAGGCATTGAGGCGATGTTGCAAGTGATGCAGACATTGATGATCAGTCAGGGATTACATGAAAGGTTTAACCAACCGAGATTTGAGCCGATACTCATCAAGGCTGAAACAGAATGGCATTATCGTGGCCAAATCACCCCGGACAAGGCACTGATCACCATTGACTTTCAATGCAATGAACGCGTCATCGAAGAAGACAATACTTGGATCATGGGCGATGCAAGATTGTGGGGCGACGGCCTCAAAATTTATCATGCGCCCAGAATTGGACTGAGAATCGTTGAGGATGACCTCGACCTGGCTTCAGTCAACAGCCCAAGCGCACAGAGTAACGAGGCGACTTCCAGCCCAGTAGAAAAATACCAAACTCCCGTTGAGGCCAACTGGAAAAGCGTTCGCGACTATTGGATTCAACAATCGTCTGGGGAACATTTTCTGATTCATGACCTTGGCGCCGCCTTGATTCACCGATTTGTAAGAGAGTTTAAACTTACTGATTCAAATTCGTTTCAGGCGCGTAAAGGTCAACCGGCTATTTACCTTGCAAACCACCAGGTTGGCGTGGAGTCTTTCTTGTTTCTTGGCATGATTGCCGCCATGACTGGTATACCTGCTGAAGCCATTGCCAAGCAGGAACATCGTGATTCATGGCTTGGCCAAATTGCTGAGTTAACCGAGACAGAATTAAAGGCACAAAGTACCACTCGCATGCTGTTTTTTGATCGGGAAGACCAGTCGGACATGTTGCGTATACTGAATCACTTTGGTGAGACCGTGCATGAGCAGCCCCGATCTTTGTTAGTCCACGTGGACGGTACCCGTGCAACACAAGCCGGATTACCCGCAGAGAAAGTCAGCTCTGTGTTAATAGATTTAGCCATCAAATATCAAATTCC
>CAYNZI010000068.1:0-8853 GCA_964401565.1 uncultured Spongiibacteraceae bacterium | reverse complement strand
CTATTGTCCTCTATTTGCGAGACCTACCAGAAATATTATAACGATATCGCAGACGCTATATCTGAAGAAATGGGCGCACCTACAAAGTTGGCTGTTAATGCGCAGGCCGCTATGGGTATTGCTCATATGTCGACCGCTCTGGAAATTCTTAAAAGCTATAAGTTTGAAGAAAAAGCCGGCGGAAGCCTGATTTTTAAAGAACCCATAGGTGTTTGCGGTTTGATCACGCCATGGAACTGGCCTGTCAATCAGATCAGCTGTAAAGTTGCTCCGGCCCTGGCTGTTGGGTGCACTGTCATTCTTAAACCGTCTGAAGTAGCGCCATTGTCCGCTTATCTTTTCAGCAAAGTGATGGAAGAAGCGGGTGTTCCAGCAGGTGTTTACAACATGATCAATGGCGACGGACCTGGCGTAGGTACGGCTCTCTCCTGTCATCCTGAAGTAGACATGATGTCATTCACCGGTTCGACACGCGCCGGAGCGTTGGTTGCTCAAAATGCAGCACCTACGGTCAAGCGAGTGACACAGGAGCTTGGTGGTAAGTCACCGAATATTGTTCTTGCAGACGTCGATTTGGAAGCCGCAGTGACTCGCAGCGTTATGACGATGTATACGAATACAGGTCAATCCTGTAATGCGCCATCACGTATGCTTGTGCCTGCTGATAAAATGGATGAAGCGGCTGCTATTGCCGCTAAAGTTACCGAAAGTGTTGTTGTCGGTGATCCTAAAGCAGAAACTACCAGCATGGGCCCTGTGGTTAGTGAAGTGCAATTCAATAAAATCCAGAGTCTGATTCAACAGGGAATCGATGAAGGTGCAACATTGGTTTGTGGTGGTGTGGGTCGTCCAGAAGGTATTGAAAAAGGCTATTTTGTTAAGCCTACCGTCTTTGCTGGGGTTAATAACAATATGACGATAGCCCGGGAAGAAATTTTTGGACCGGTGTTAACGATATTGCCTTATGACACTATTGAAGAAGCTATCGAGATTGCTAACGATACGCCTTACGGTCTAGCCGGCTACATTCAGGGTGATGATATGGAGCAGGTTAGAGCTGTTGCTTCTAAGATCCGTGCGGGGAATATTAACGTCAACGGACAGTCTGGTGACTTGAATACTCCCTTTGGTGGATACAAGCAGTCTGGTAACGGTCGCGAATGGGGCGCTCACGGATTTACAGATTTTCTGGAGATCAAAGCGGTTAGTGGCGCCAGCTAGTAAACTCTACTGCGGCCATACAGTGTAATGGTCGCAGTTTTCCCTTCCTCTGCTTTTCAGTAGATAGTTTTAACGCTTATTGTGACCCTGTTTAATCTGTTTTGTGGCCACCGCGTCCAACGGGTTGTCTGGCCATGGGTGTTTCGGGTAGCGTCCTTTCATTTCCTTTTTTACCTCGTGATAGCTGGTTTTCCAGAACCCCTCTAAGTCCTGCGTTACCTGTAACGGTCGCCTTGCTGGTGATAGTAATTGGACGATGAGTTTGATTTTCCCTTCGGCAATAGTTGGCGTGCTTCGGCAGCCAAACATCTCCTGTAGCTTTACATTCAAGACTGGTGATTCCTGATTGTAATCAATACGGGCTTGATGACCCGATGGTACTGTTATTGTTAGTGGCGCCAGTGTGGTCAGTTTCTGTGATAGTTGCCAGGGCAGCAAGGTATTGAGAATGGCCTGCAGATCAAGTTTTTCGAAATCACTGCGTTTACTGATTTTACTCAAGTAAGGTGGGAGCCAGTCTTCTAGTGACTCAAGCAGGTGTTGGTCACTGACATCCGGCCATGAATGACTGTTCGCGCTGTGACTGTCGTTATACGTTTGTCTTAGCAGTGTTACTCGAGATTGCCATTGTCTGGTCGTTGTAGTCCAAGGAAGTAAGCTTAGGCCTCGCTTTCGAATGTGGGTGATAAGGGCATCAGTTTTGGATTCGACCGGGATGTTTTTCAGCCGCTGTTTCTTCAATATGATTGCACCCACTGATTGAATTTTTTCAGCGCTGAATCGGTCAGTATTTTCGTCCCAAAGAATGGCGACAGAGGAGTGAATCAAATGACCAAGGGCGCCATCAAACAAATGAGCATCGAGTGGGCAGGCTGAGTAGATTCGATCGGTGCTGTTGCTATGCGGGCTGTTTTTGTTGTGGGTATTGCCACCGACTTCCGCGGCCGATAGCCACTCAAGCCCGCAGCATGGGTCAGAGAGGTCCAGTATTGCTGTTCGGCCGTTGCTCAGCAAATATTGATTACTCTGGGCTGATTTCCGGCGGGCGATTCGATCAGGGTATGCACACGCTAATAAGTATCCGGCCGCATTGTGCTCTGCAATATTATCGTTATTTTCCTGGGCATCCCCGTCAGGCGATGGAGCCAATTGAGACAATAATTTTCCGAATTGAATAGCTTGTCGCTGTGCTCGTTTCTGCCATTCTTGAAATTGTTTTTGGCAGGGCGATAGTCCCCTGACTATAGCGATCTGTGCTGTTATATCAGCATTAGATCGATTGGAGAGCGGGCTGCGGTCGGTTAGTAACACCGCTAGCGCCGCGGCGTTTTCTTGTTGCGCAATAGCACGGCTGCAAAGCAGCATATGGGCGAGACGTGGGTGGGTGGGTAGCAACGCAAGCTGCGCACCGTGAGTTGTCAAAACCCAGTTCTCGAGTACGAATTCCGGTTTCCCCCGAGTCCTATTGGCTTCACGTTGTTTTATGACGCCTAGTCTTTCCAGCAAATCGAGCGCTTGTGATAGTGCGCCTTTTGGCGGTGTATCCAGCCAGGCCAATTCCTCTGGTTCGCGGATACCCCATGCCAGCAATTGCACGGTTAAGCCAGCAAGATCGGCCTGTAGAATCTCCGGAGGGGAATGTTTGGACAGCTGTTTTTGTTGTTCCTCACTCCAGAGTCGAAAACATTGTCCTGGTTCCAGTCGGCCGGCTCGTCCCGCTCGTTGAATGCTTGAATCCTGGCTTATTGCCTTGGTTTGCAGGCGGGTCATGCCGGTCGTCGGGTTAAATACGGGTTGTCGACATAATCCGCTGTCTATGACAATGGTAATGCCTTCGATGGTTAAGCTGGTTTCTGCGATATCGGTGGCAAGAACAATTTTACGAATGCCTCTCTTCCGCTCAACCTGAGAGAGTGGTTCGATAGCTTTTTGCTGTAGGTTGAATGGTAGTGCGCCGTATAGAGGGAGTATCTGTATCTGCTGGGACTGTGAATCCGAGAGGGATTCGGAAAGCTGGCGTTTAACATGATTGATTTCAGCATAGCCAGGTAGAAACACCAGAATATCGCCGTTTAGTGTGGTGATAGCATCCTTCAGAGCCGCCACGGTGCGGTTGACGATATTTTCTTCCTGTTGTTTGCGTTTACCGTAATGTATTGCAACCGGATATTGCTTCCCTTGGCTGCTAATAATCGGAGTAGTATCAGTGACGGCCGTCGTATCGCGGGCACTATCCCGGGTATTATCACGGGTACTATCAAGTAACGCGGCAATGGCGCTGCCGTCGAGTGTCGCAGACATAATAAGAATGCGAAGTGGGTTGCTGGTATCCCGAAAGATGTCTCTACCCTGTAGTGCGAATGCAAGGCCGAGATCCGCATCCAGGCTGCGCTCGTGAAATTCATCAAAAATGAGCAGGCCCACATCGGCAAGTGATGGGTCCTGTATAAGCATTCTCACCAGAATACCTTCGGTGATGACTACGATGCGGGTATGTTTGCTGATTTTTGTTTCTTGACGAACTCGATAGCCTACGGTTTTCCCGACCGGTTCGTTCAACAGCGAAGCCATTCTTGTTGCGGCAGAACGGGCGGCCATTCGCCGCGGCTCAAGCATAAGGATCTGTTGCTGACCAAGCCACGTTTTTTCTGGATTGACGTTGTGGTGTTTCAAAATAGCGAGGGGGACCAGGGTCGTTTTGCCGGCGCCTGGCGGCGCTTCCAGCACAAGTTGCAGGTGTTGCTCCAGGCGCAGGTTAATGTCCGTGAGAACGTCGGATATAGGTAGTTCGGGTAGTTGCAGGGAAACAATGCTCACGGTACGCTCGGTTCAATCCTAATTACTCCATGTTACCAGTAAAATAGCTCTTGGTTATTAGAGATAATAGAATGGCCCATGGTTGAAAATGGCATGCTACGATTTTTTTTGACGTCTACCTGTTAAATAAACGCACTATTTGCCGTTCGACAGAATTAATATGGGGTAAACTTAGCTGTAAAAATGCTTACTTCAAACAAAGATGAGAAGACTCGATGACCGCTAGTGTAATTGGAATAACAGGAAGTGCGAAGGGCGACTTGTCACTGGCAATGGGTTGTAACCAGCAATGGCTAGACATTATTGATGTTGCGCTCGCGAATATAAAGGCTATGTGTAGTCGCGAAGGGAAACTAATTCCTGACTTGCTCGACCAGTATCAATTACTGAGTTACGACTTGGCGTTCTGCGTGGCTGAGTTGCAGGCGGCCAAAGTGATTATAAACTACGCAGAAAAAGCGGATGAGTTGGACGATTTGGCCTCGGTAACAGCATTGGTTTTTGTCACTGAGGCTGCTCAGTCAGTGTTTCAACGTCTTTCCGTACGTGCTGTCGACTTGAAGTTGGATAGCTGCACTATTATCAATAATTACATGAGCTGCGATCAACAAGCACTCATAACAACTTACCTCAGTTCTGCGGCGTTAGCTTCACTGGGTTCTGCCATATTGGGTCGCAGCCATATGCAACTGCCGGCGTTGTTAGGCGAAGAAAAAGAAATGGTCCGAGAAAGTTTTTCGCGCTTCTCGACCGATATTGTGATGCCGCTAGCAGAGCGTATACACCGGGAAGATCTCGACATTCCGGACGAAATACTGAAGCCTGCGGCAGAACTGGGGTGTTTCGGTAGTTGTATTCCCGAGCGTTTTGGTGGGTTGATGCCAGATGATCAGGCCGACAGTTTGGGCATGATTGTTGTGACCGAAGAATTGTCCAGAGGGTCTTTAGGCGCTGCTGGAAGTTTGATTACTCGTCCAGAAATAGCAGCAAGGGCGTTATTGAAAGGCGGTACGCCGGAGCAGCAGCAGCAATGGTTGCCCCGATTAGCAAGTGCTGAAACCCTTTGTGCCATTTCAATTACCGAGCCGGATTTTGGCTCAGATGTAGCGTCGGTATCGCTTAAAGCGACACCGACCAAAAACGGTTGGTTGTTAAACGGAAGTAAGACCTGGTGTACATTCGCCGGTAAGGCAGAATTACTGGTGACGCTGGCACGAACCGATACTGATAGCACGTTAGGGTTTAAAGGTTTGAGTTTGTTTCTTGTCGAAAAACCTGCGTTTTCTGGCCACCAATTTGATTATCAGCAGCCTCGGGGTGGCCGCTTGAGTGGCAAGTCGATTTCAACTATTGGTTATCGAGGAATGCACTCTTTCGATCTGTTCTTTGAAGACTATTTTGTTGCTGAAGAAAACCTTGTTGGCGGCGAAGAGGGCAAGGGTAAAGGGTTCTATTTTACCATGGCGGGGTTTTCCGGCGGCCGCATTCAAACAGCCGCGAGGGCCACTGGTGTTATGCAGGCTGCTTTTGAGCAAGCGGTAAGCTATGCCAGAGAGCGTAAAGTATTTGCCAAACCCGTTGGCGAATATCAGTTAACCCAAGTCAAATTGGCCCGGATGCTGGCAGCGATAACCGCATCGAGACAATTCAGTTATGCCGTCGCCAGAATGATGGACAAAGGCGAGGGGCAGATGGAAGCCAGTTTGGTGAAATTGTTCAGCTGCCGAGCGGCAGAATGGGTCACCAGAGAGGCTATGCAAATTCATGGTGGCATGGGTTATGCCGAGGAGAGTGCGGTAAGTCGATATTTCGTTGACGCAAGGGTGCTGTCAATTTTTGAAGGGGCGGAAGAAACCTTGGCCCTAAAAGTCATAGCGCGAGATTTAATCACCAATGCGTGATCAACAAATGACTCCGTTATCAGCTATCTCCTAATTACCTGAAAAAGAGAACATGGTATGCAAAAAATTCTGACTGGCATGAGAATTGTTGAAGGCAGTGCGTTTGTTGCTGCACCATCTGGCGGTATGACATTGGCGCAACTTGGCGCTGACGTTATCCGTTTTGATCCCATTGGTGGTGGCATCGATTATCGCCGCTGGCCAGTGAACTCGGACAATCAAAGTCTTTATTGGCATAGTCTGAACAAGGGGAAGCGTTCGATTGCAGTTGACTTTCGGCGTGATGAAGGCAAGGAATTATTAACTCAATTGATCACGGCTCCAGGTGCCGATACGGGGATGTTCGTTACTAATTTTCCGGCCAAAGGTTGGCTGGCTGATGAAAGTCTTCGCCAGCATCGGGAAGATCTGATCTATTTGAATTTAACCGGTGATCGTCATGGTGGAAGTGCGTTAGATTATACGGTTAATTGCCAGGTCGGATTTCCACAGTTAAATCAGTTTGACGATAACGATAATAGCCGTCCCCTTAATAATCCGTTACCGGCATGGGACGTTATAGCAGGACAGCAAATCGCATTAGGCATATTGGCAGCTGAGCGGCATCGCCGGTTAACGGGAGAGGGGCAGTTTATAAAACTCGCTTTGGCTGATGTCGCGCTGGCGACCGTTGGCAATTTGGGGTACATCGCCGAAGCGACACTCAATGATCAGCCCAGAGAGCCGATGGGAAATCACATTTACGGGACCTTCGGTCGAGATTTTCGTTGTCGCGATGGCCGCCGAGTGATGATTGTTGGGGTTAGTTCAAATCAGTGGCAGTCAATTGTTCGTACCACGGGTATTGAAACAGCAGTAACCCTGCTAGCGGAGGAGAAAAGGTTAGATTTTTCCAGAGAGGGTGATCGCTTTAATGCTCGAAAAGAGCTTGCTGAATTGATAGAGCCCTGGTTTGCCCAAAGAAATTTCTCTGAGGTAGAGCAGCTTCTGGATGAGCAAAGCGTTTGTTGGGGGAAATACCAGTCGATCAATGAGCTGGTGACTACTGATCTTGACTGCTCGGAAGACAATCCCCTGTTCAGCAATATCGAGCAGCCAGGTATTGGAAAATATCTGATGCCGGACAGCCCACTTTATTTTGGCGCTGTCTCAAGAGAAGCGGTGGTAGCTGCGCCACAGTTAGGTCAGCACACCGACGAAATTCTTCTCGATACGTTGGGCTTCAGTAGTGGTGAAATTGGTCGATTGCACGATGCGGGTATTGTTGCAGGACTGGAAAAAAGTTAGATGATAAGTGACGTCATAACGCTACTTGGGTGGCGGTAAGAAAACTGCCGGCTGCTGGAAAGTCTACCGTGATGCATTTCAAATTCTTACTGCCACCGGTATTTTATCTTGAGCGGTCAAGTTTGGTAACAATAGCGGTACTGAGCCAAGATATCTTGCGGTCAATAGGCCGGTGACGGTATCTACACCAGTTGTGCTGGGGGTCTCCTTTCTTCTCGCTTGATCGCGAAAACCGCGTTAATGGTGTACACGATTTTACATTGCCATCATTCATTATTTCGATGTACTCTAGCACCCACTTCAGGACCTGCTATACCAATACTCGCAATAGAATGAGTAAAAGACAATTGGAACGCACCATAATGGTGCTGAAGGATGTTTTTACAGGTTATTTGTATAGTTACCGGGGATATGACATGACAGAGTATTTTAAGTCTGGGCAATTGCGAGAAATTGAAGAGAAGATGGCTTCAGCCGCGTCCTACGACGATTGGAAAACATTGGCTCTAGAACACGATTCAATTTCTGGCAGTGAGGTATGGAAACTGCGCGAAAAATCGAAGCGTTACGACTATGTTGAAATTCGCTCTCGCTTGGATCAACTCAGAAAGTTGCGTGCTGCTGATGACGGCATGGGTCTGCTGTTTGCTCTAAATGAGGGTATTCACGGCAATATGGGCGGCATGGGTAAGGCGTCTTTGTATGAGCGTTCTAAATTTGGCACTAAAAAATTGATTGAAGAGTATGTTGATGAATTAGTTTCTAGTTTGCAACATATCTCGACGCTGCCTGAGAATGAGATTTCTTGGGAAGAAAAAATGGATTTTTTCGATCGCGCTAGTCACTGTTTCGGCCGATCTGCACTGATGTTGAGTGGAGCGGGTTCGCTGGGACATTTTCATACCGGAGTCATTAAAGTACTCGCAGAAAACAATCTGCTGCCGACGGTTATTTCCGGGTCCAGTGCGGGTTCAATGATGGCCGGCGTTTTGGGTACCCATACGGATGAAGAATTGGCGACATTACTGGAAGATAGTGATGTTTTGGGCTTCAATCAAGAAATGCTAGACGAAAGTCAGGCCAATGGGATGCGTCCTCAAGTGGATATTCTCACGGTTCAGGCTATGCTGGCGGAAGCCATACCAGATTTGACCTTTCAGGAAGCTTATGAGAAAACAGGTCGGCAAATTAACGTCACGATAGCGTCAGTAGAACAACATCAAAACTCTCGTCTGATGAACGCAATCACGTCTCCCAACGTATTTATACGTAGTGCCGTTATGGCTTCGTGTGCAGTACCGGGTGTTTTTCCTTCAGTGAAGCTGATGGCAAAGAATGTTTACGGGGAAACTCAGCCCTATCTTCCAAATCGCAGCTGGATTGATGGTGCGGTGACTGATGATCTACCTGCCAAGCGTTTGGCGCGACTTTATGGTGCGAACCACTATATCGTCAGTCAGGCGAATCCACTCTCGTTGATGCTATTAAGCTACGATAAGGATATTCCGGTTCCACAAAGTTTGAAAAACTTCTGGCGGTCAGCGGGTAAAGAATTGGTGCGTGGGGGCGAGGCATTTAGTCGCCGTTATTTACGTGAATGGCCGGAAATTAGCCGCACAATGAATAT
>CAYNZI010000067.1:0-8875 GCA_964401565.1 uncultured Spongiibacteraceae bacterium | reverse complement strand
CAGCGACCAAAAATCATCAAATTCTTCAACCCCATGACTAAATACTAACAGGCTGGTGGCAATTGTGTGCTCATCATTTTGCTGCAACAAATCCAGCTCTTGTAATACGGCGGAAAGCATATCTTCCAACTGGCTACTATTACAGATCTCCAGCCGCAATCGATTCTCTTTAATTACAGGTGCCGCGAATGGACAAAGATCTAATCCAACCACCATTTTTTCGAGCCAGAATCGAGTTCGGCTAGTGATTTCACTATCTGCAACGGTCATGATCATTTATTACTCGACCAACATGGAAAAAAAACGGACGACGTAAAAACGACATCCGTTTCATTGATAGAGCGACGACGCTCAGTTCACTGCTTCTTTGAGCGCCTTGCCAGGCTTGAAACCAACCGTATTACTGGCCGCAATTTGTAGGACTTCGCCCGTCTGGGGGTTTTTACCCGCACGCGCGTTGCGGTGACGAGGTTCAAACGTTCCGAACCCGATCAAGCTAACAGATTCTTTGCGACTGAGGGCATTAGTGATTTCGTCCAAAATAGCCGATAGTACTTCATTGGCCTTATCTGCGGGGATATCCGCTTTATCAGCAATTTCTGCCGCGAGGTCTGGTTTACGCATTCTCTTCTCTCTTTATGTAAGTCGTTAACGATTAATGACAAAATCACTACTTTTTATGGCATTACCGGAGGTAATTCTTTTTGTAATCTCATTTTTTGTTTCGTACCATCACCCGTTAACGCAAAACCAAGCAGGTTACCTTCGGGATCACGGAACTCGGCGACAACGTTGTTGCCATCCTGCTCAATAGACCAGACACCTTCTGCGTCTCTGGGAGCCGGATTAACAATCACCGGGCAGGCCGGTGTTTTAATGGTTATCGGCATCACACCATAGCTTACACGGGTCTCTTCGCCAGCGAGCGTTTTACCCAGGGCTTTGGCTCCCGCCATTAGTGGCGCGACATACACCAAAACATGGCCTGCAACTTCTGCACAATCACCCAGCGTATAGACATTTTTTGCCGAAGTCTCTAGCAATCTGTTAGCGACAATACCACGGTTAACGGTTATGCCCGAGGCTGCCGCCAATTCGATTCTGGGCCTTACGCCCACTGCGCAAACCACTAAGTCGGCTTCAATTATCTCGCCCGTACTGAGCGTAACGGCAACGCCATTTTCTGCGTTGTTTACTTCCGTTACCAGCGGGCCAAAATGAAACTTGGCGCCTTTTGCTTCCAGCGCACTTTGAACAACTCGACCCGCCGCTTCTGGCAATAATGTTGGCAGGCAATAATCCAAGGGATCAACGGTCTCAACCTCAAATCCACCGTTAAGTAAGTCATTGGTATATTCACAACCTATAAGACCGCCGCCAATCACACAGATTTTTTTCGCCCCGGTCTTTTTCATCGACTTGCGAAAATCATCAAAATCCAACAAGTCATTGATCGTGTAAACATGATCGAGACCATCACCTTTAATAGGAGGCGTGATAGGTTCAGCGCCTAGCGCCATCACCAATTTGCTGTAGTGGATACTGGTGGCAGCATCACCCACTTTGATGACCTGTTTGTCAGTATCGATTGCGACCACTTCCGTCATAGTCCAAACGCTGGCATTCAGCTGACGAGCCATTGTCCCACCATCCGCCTGGGTCAGTGTAGAGGCCTCTGTATTCTTGGTATACCCCGTTGATAGCATCGGCTTTGAATAGGCCCGTGCATCATCGCTGGAAATGAGGATAAGAGGAGTCTCTTTGTCGTGCTTACGAAATTCCTTTGCCAAACCATAACCCGCCAATCCGGTACCCAATATAATGACCGGGGCTATAATATGATCTGTTGAGTCTTCTTTTTGATGATGGGGGACATCGGTTTCTGACTCAGTAGTTTCAATCATCTCAAAGTCATCTTTACCAACACCACACTCGGGACAAGTCCAATCGTCGGGAACATCTTCCCAACGTGTTCCTGGTGCCAGACCAGACTCCGGATCGCCCTTCACCTCATCGTAAACCCAACCGCAAACAATACATTCCCATTTTTTCATTGACGCTATTTCCTCGTTTAGTCGACTCTCTCACCTATTTATCAGTGAGGATCAAGCCACAGCCCATCTAGAAAAACAATCTGGACGCAGTGAATCTCTTCCTAGCGCTTGCATGTTTTATGCTTATCACGCATTCTCCTGACAGCTTGTTGTCGCACCCTCTCGCATCGGGGCAACATATTCATTTAGCCACCAGCTGGAAGCCCACATTGTACGCTGTTCAACCGTCCGGATACCACCCCAGAGAATCCAACTGGCAGGACTATCATCACTATACGGCAACTCGATTACCGAGCACTGTCAGGTCATGGCTATTAGACCGAGGCTCACTTACCCGTCGGCTGGTTAAAACCAGTAACAACCAATTTAAAGTTAACGTTTTGCAGCAGAGCTGGCAGCGGCCAAGGATGTCAGAAGCGTTCCTGCTCGGCATGCCACCCCGAGAGCTTGCCATTATCAGGGAAGTTATTTTATTGTGTGTCGGAGAGCCTTGGGTTTTTGCTCGCAGCGTTATACCCGCTCGATCCGTTACTGGCCGATTGCGTCGATTGCGCAAATTCGACGATAGCCCGCTGGGAGAAATGTTATTCAAAGATGCCGGTATGCGACGCAAGGATTTTCAAATTGCCCGAATCGACGGCCGCAGCGAGCAGATCCCAGCCCCACTACATCAAGACCATCAGCTATGGGGTAGACGGTGTCGTTTCGAATTGGCCAATCAGCCCATTATGGTTAGTGAGATATTCTTAACCTCTTTTCGCCCTCATTAGCCACCTCTCCGGGGGTGCCGAAGTACCGAAAACAGCCAGAATTCCTTTTGGGGTTACAAATTTGATCGGAATCGGTGTAACATTGAATTCATAACTCAGATAGCTGGTAACGCAATGAACGCCCTGAAGAACAACAGGCATGACGACATGACCGCGTATGTACATTGGAATCGCCGCTCAGGCATTGATAGACGACAGCTGCAGGATCACACATCCGAAACACATCGCAGTAGCATTGATAGACGACAATTGCCCAATAATGATTACATGTTGATTGTTGGTCGCACAGGCATGGATAGTTTTGAATTACTCATTTCTGTGTCTATCACCACGCTGATATCGGCGATGGCCATTGGCAATTACTTGGGCAGTATCTAGATACGCGTGCTGAGAACCCTTGCTGCCAAGACCCCTGACTATCTTGCACTCATCCGTTTCGACCGCCCGATTGGCACCTACTTACTGTTATGGCCAACTCTTTGGGCATTGTGGATAGCTGCCGAAGGCACTCCTGATTTTAAACTGCTGGTCATTTTCATTGTCGGTACTTTTCTGATGCGGTCCGCCGGTTGTGCTATCAATGACTATGCTGACCGCCATATTGACGGGCAGGTAAAACGGACGGCTAATCGCCCCATATCTACAGGTAAAATTTCACCTAAGTCAGCACTTCTATTCTCGGCTGTGTTGGGCTTGCTCGCCTTTCTGCTGGTTCTTTTAACCAATCAAAAGACCATTTTACTATCATTTGCTGGTGCAGCTCTGGCCGCCTGCTACCCGTTTATGAAACGCCATACTCACCTCCCCCAGGTCGTTCTTGGCGCGGCCTTCTCATGGGGCATTCCCATGGCATTTGCCGCCCAACAAGATGCCATGCCGCCGACATTGTGGTTAATCTATCTGGCGGTGGTGCTATGGACCATTGCTTACGACACTTTTTATGCCATGGTCGATAGGAATGATGATATTGCTATTGGCGTAAAATCTACCGCCATTTTATTTGGCAAAAAAGACCGACTAATCACCGCGCTATTACAAATGGTCATGATGGTGGTGATGGTGGTGGTTGGCAATCAATTCAATTTGGGCCGCTGGTATTTCGCAGGACTCGCTGGTGCAACGATACTGCTGGCCTATCAGCAATATTTAATTCGACATCGCGATCGCGACGATTGTTTGAAAGCATTTCTCAACAACCACTGGGTTGGTGCTATTATTTTCGCCGGCATTTTTCTTCATTACAATCTATTAAATCACTAGGGATCCACCCAATGCAGGTGAAATTTGTCGACAGCATTGAGCGCATTGGTCGCGAACAATGGAATCAGGTCGCCGGCACCAACTATCCCTTTACCCGATACGAATTCCTCCACGCCCTGGAAGTCAGTGGCGCCACTGATAAAAAATCGGGCTGGCAACCTCATCATTTAGTCGTTTACGAATCTGATAGTGGTCGTCTGATTGCATTGATGCCACTGTATCTAAAATACCATTCTTATGGCGAATACGTTTTTGATTGGTCCTGGGCCGATGCCTATGCCCAACACAACATTGAATACTACCCAAAGTTTGTCAGCGCGATCCCCTTTACCCCAGCTACCGGACCTCGTTTGTGCATGAGACCCGACGCTGACGAAAATCGTATTTATTCAACCGTGGCGGCAGGTTTGATTCAGCAAGCGGAAACTCTCAACGTGTCATCAATTCACATTCTATTTCCGACACCAGCAGTCAGTGACCGATGGCAAAAGCTGGGACTGAACAAACGGAGAGGCGCTCAGTACCACTGGTACAATAATAACTTCAAAACATTTGATGATTTTCTGTCGACATTCAGTTCGCGGAAACGGAAAAATCTAAACAAGGAACGCAAGCGAGTTGATGATCAAAATTTGCGCCTGGAGGTTTTAGAAGGCCCGGATATTTCACCGGAAATATGGCAGCGCTTCTATTATTTTTATCAGTTAACCTATGCCAAGCGCAGTGGCCACGGTGGCTATCTCGACCAAAATTTCTTTGAATTGATCGCCAGTACCATGGCCGAACATTTAGTGCTAGTACTCGCTTATGACCAAGATAGGGACAACGAAATTATTGCTGGCGCGCTAAATTTTAAAGACGATAAAACACTATACGGACGCTACTGGGGCTGCATGCTGGAGTATGAATTTTTGCATTTTGAAGCCTGCTACTATCGAGGCATCGAGTATTGCATTGCGCATAAACTACAGCGTTTTGACCCCGGCGCGCAGGGGGAACACAAAATCCAACGCGGGTTTACTCCCACAGAAACCTGGTCAAATCACTGGATCGCTCATCCTGAATTTAGCGCAGCTATTGACGATTTTCTATTGCGGGATAATCAGTCAGTTGCCGCCTATATTGAGCGAACCCAAACTCTACTACCGTTTAAAAAGTCCGACCAATAGCCCATTATCTGACGATGTAAGACCTCCAGCCGAATCAGTCTTTTGTCCACACCAAGCAGCGATTATTTGACGGCATTGGATAATCGGCCACTAAGGTTAATCCGGTCGATATTGCCAATGCATTGACAGCCTCGAAATCCCGAATACCACTTAAGGGATCTCTGGCCTTTAACCACTGATCAAATCGACTGTTACTTTCACTGGTAAACTGTCCCTGATAATTGAAAGGGCCATAAATACACAAAACACCTTCACTCTCCAAAACCTCGTTAATACCGCGAAAGAATTTCTCTACTTCAAGCCAGCCCATAATATGCAATGTGTTGGCTGAAAAAACGGCGGGGACAGATTCAACCGGCCACGGTTGGTTTACATCCAGTTGCAGCGGGGGTAACAGATTATCAAGCGGCGCAGAATCCCGCCAAAGATTAATTCCTTCAATATATTCAGGCCTATCAGCTGGTTGCCACGTCAGGTGAGGTAAATTCCGTGCAAAATGAACTGCGTGTTGCCCAGTGCCACTGCCAACTTCCAGCACAGAATTTACTTCGGCAAAATGTTTTTGCAAAATTGTTAAAATCGGTGCCTCGTTATTATCGCAGGCTTGGGAAAAAGGTCGGTCCATCACAGTCTCTATCTTAGTTACAATTATTGGCCGGATTAAAAAACGGCGCCGTTAGGTTGCTGGATCGCGAGTAAACACCCACTCTCTTGCCGTAGACATTGCTTCGTTATAACAGTAACCACCTATATCAAAATGCTTGATTTGCTCTACATCATTGATGCGATTTTTGATGACGTAGGCGGCCATCAGTCCACGAGCCTTTTTCGCATAAAAACTGATTATCTTGTATTTTTCGTTTTTCATATCTTTGAATACCGGAACAATTATGTCTGCTTCAATCAACTGGCTTTTTATTGCTTTGAAATATTCATTCGACGCCAAATTAAGCAACACCTTACTTTTTGACTTTGCCAATTGCGCATTGACTGCTTTTGATAATTGATCATCCCAAAATTGATAAAGGTTAGCACCGTGATCATTCGAAAATTTGGTTCCCATTTCCAATCGGTATGCTTGTATTAAATCCAGTGGACGCAATAAACCATAAAGACCAGACAGAATTCGCAAGTGTTTTTGCGCAAACGTAAAATCATCGCTGGTAAAGCTTTCCGCATCCAAACCGGTATAAACATCACCCTTGAAAGCCAACACTGACTGTTTGGCGTTAGTCGCATCGAAGGGCGTATGCCAATTAAGAAAGCGATCGTAGTTTAATAACCCCAACTTTTCGCTAATACCCATTAGGTCGGACACATCTGTCGGCGACATCTGCCTGAGTTGATCAATCAACTGCTGGGATTGATCAAGAAAATCTGGCGTAGTCGCAACACGGGTTTTTGCGGGCGTCTCAAAATCGAGTGTTTTTGCCGGGGAGATGATCATCAACATAACTGTTACTCCGGTGCCAAAATAGTCTGCCACCAATCGAGAGGCTCACCGCTATCAGGGTCGTAGACATTCCCGTAAAGCCAAGCCAACTCCGGCTGACCTGACAGGATGTCGTTAAGAATTTTCTCAATCACATTAAATCCGCAGCTAACGTGAATGGAGTAAACCAGCGCCCTAGCTTCTTTGATGTCTAAATCTCCACCCAGCTTTTCCAGTTCTGATGTCAGCGCTTGTTCAATCGCCTCCATTTGAGGTGAACTGAAATCCTGCTTACTAAACACCCGCACACACAAATTGCCACCGTGCTTAACAATATTAAACTGTCCCTGGGTACCTTTCTTTAACTGAATCGCGTCCGTTCGCGCAATACCCCGCACAAACAGCGGCGATTTCAATAACTGAAAACTATTCTCTTCCTGCAGGGGGTTGACCAATATTTTTTCTACTACCAACTCGCCATTAGGATGGCGACCAGCAATGAGCTCAATGGTGGTCTCACCACCAATAACAGCGGGGTTATTTTCTTTCATGATAGTATTTTTAACCAGAGTATGCGGAGTGCAAGGCTAGCAAAGATATATGCCGATTTCACGGCGACGCTCACATTCACGCTTTATATTCTTACACACCTGGATCATTGCTGCACCGGGATCACTAATGTTCAGGCATTCAGCAGATTTATCAATCAGCTCATCATCCGGCATTTTTCCCCATTTACTTTCACAAGCCGTTAACGATACAACCGCAGCGACCAAAAGGGGCAAAAAAATGGATTTCAGCGGATTTATCATAACTGTACCAACGAGTTGCCAATGCCTAAGTAGAGGGACTACAGGTGCAACCATAACAGATGAAAGCGCCCTATTGCCAGTCGCGGTAGCCCGACATACTCATCAATGAAACGGTCTTGGTGCGTAGAGTCTGCAGCTCAGCTATAATGCAGCGACAATAATACTAATGCGGTCAACATACGACAGCCATGGCACTACTCGCACTCCTTCAAAACAATATCGATCGATTCAGTGATTTTACCGGTCGCATACTCGCCTGGCTGTGTTTGCTAATGATGCTACTGCTCTGCTCTGTGGTCTTTATTCGCTATGGTCTCGGAGCCGGATCTATCGCCCTGCAAGAATCAGTGACTTATCTGCACGGCAGTATTTTTATGCTTGGCGCGGCATATACCTTGCGACATGATGGTCACGTTCGCGTAGATATCTTCTATCGCAACATGTCACCGCGCAGCAAAGCTTGGGTCAATTGCGTGGGGGGAATTGTCTTTCTGTTACCGCTATGCGTATATTTCTTTATCAGTAGCTGGAGTTTCGTTCAGCAATCATGGGGGTTTCGCGAAATATCAACTGAACCCGGCGGTATCCCTGCTGTATTTTTACTGAAGACCCTAATTCCCTTAATGGCAGTCAATTTAGGCCTGCAAGCCTTCGCTGAACTCCTGCGCAACCTACTCATTCTGATTGCTCACAAGGATTCTGCACAGCCATGATTGAATTCATCCCCCTGTTTATGTTTCTTGCCGTCTGCCTGGTGCTAATGTTCGGTTATCCCGTTGCATACAGTCTCGCTGGCACGGCACTATTGTTCGCCGGTGGCGGTATTCTCACCGGTCATTTTGACCCTTCTTTCCTAACAGCGTTACCTAATCGTGTGTTTGGAACCATTACCAATACCACCCTTATTGCTGTGCCTTTGTTTGTGATGATGGGCATCATGCTGGAGAAATCTCGCGTAGCGGAAGAGCTGCTTGGCAATATGGCGGCCCTATTTGGTCAATTGCGCGGCGGCTTGGCCATCTCTGTTGTGGTCGTGGGTACATTACTGGCCGCCAGCACCGGTATCGTCGGGGCAACGGTTGTCACCATGGGCTTGCTATCACTACCAACCATGCTGAAGCGTGGCTATGACCCGACTCTGGCTACCGGTGTTATTTGTGCAACCGGCACACTGGGACAAATCATTCCGCCCTCTATTGCACTGGTTCTTTTAGGCGATATTCTTTCAACGGCTTACCAACAGGCCCAGCTTAGTATGGGTATTTTTAATCCAAAGACCGTTTCCGTTGGCGACCTCTTTATGGGCGCTCTCGTCCCTGGATTAATACTGGTTGCCCTCTATGTTACCTACATCATCATTTACGTCAAACTCAAGCCA
>CAYNZI010000066.1:4070-9027 GCA_964401565.1 uncultured Spongiibacteraceae bacterium | reverse complement strand
TGTGGCCAGGAAGACAGCATTCTCTTTGTCGGGCGTATCGAAGTTGACCGGATCCGTACTGATTTGTTCATAAGCGTGAGGGATGCGTTGATAGTCAATCTTAGATTCCCACTGACCGAAAATAGCGTCTAATTCGGGTAAAACGTCAGACTTATCGAAGTCGCCGATGAGGCTGATCTGCATATGACTGGCACCATAGAAACGGCGATGAAAATCCTCCAAATCTTTGTGCTTCAGTGCTTTTACTGCGGCCAATTCTTGCTTGAGCGTAGGCTGATACAGAGGGTGTTCTGGTGGGAATGGATTGTGCTTGCGCCCATATTCACGGAATGCCAGTTGCTGAGGGTCTTGTAGATTTTGCTCGATATCCACTTCCAAGGTAGATTTGTATTGTTCAAACTCGTCTTTGTCGAAAGTCGGGTTTTTGAATACGGTGGCGATTAACCGCAGTACTGGACGTAGGTTTTCTCGGGTAGTGGTCACGTTCGCGTAAGCGAGAGACGCGCTTCCGCCGACATGGACATTCGCCTTTAGCTTATCAAACTCAATTTGTAGCTGTTCACGAGAAAGATCCGTGGTCCCTCGCATGAGCATGGCACCTACAGCGCTGCCAGTAGAGCGCATACCAATCAATGACTGTTCGTCACCTAGCCCAAGCTGGATTGAAATGACGACTGTTTCCCCGCGTGTTTTCTTGGGAAGAAGAGAAATGTCGACACCGTTATCCAACTGAAAAGTTTCGGTTCGTTTATCGATATTGTCGAAAGAAGGTTCGAAGTGCTCGCCTTGGGCAATAGCTGCTTTTCCAACATATCCATCCAGCATTTCAGTAATGTTGGTAACCATGGGTATTGCAATGCCCGCTGGTTTTTCAGTGGGAATGAAACGACCGGATGTTCGGTTATTGGTCTGTAAATAGGCTTCGGCCACTCGTTGTACGTCTGCAGTGGTGACTTTTTCAATTCTATCGCGATGCATAAAAAATAGCCGCCAATCTCCCATTCCAAGCCACTCACTTAGATTGAGTGCGAAGCGTTCGGAAGAATTGAAAGAGAGTTCAATATTTTTGAGAATGTTGCGCTTGACTCGCTCAACCTCTTCGTCAGTTATCCCAAGGACTGAAATATTTTCGAGAACAGACAGCATTTGTTGGCTGGATGCGTCCAAGTCACCTTCTTTGTCAATCTGGATGCCGAAAATAGCAACACCGGGGTCACGCCATTGAAAATTTGATGCAAATGCACGGCTGGCCAATTTCTTTTCGACTAATTGTTTGTGTAAACGGCCGCTGGGTGTATCGCCCAAAACTTGTGATAACACATCAATGGCTGCGTAGTCGGGGTGCGATCCGGCGGGGATATGATAGGCAGCCATGAATAACTGTACATCACCAACTCGTCTGACGATGACACTTTTTTCGCCATCTTGGGCAGGTTCTTCAGTGTAAGTCGTGGCTAGTACTCTGTCAGGTTTAGGGATGGATCCGAAATACCCTGTTATCCGCTTCAGCATATCATCGTTATCAAACTTACCGGCAACAATGAGTGTGGCATTGTCAGGTTGGTAATACTTGCGGTAGAACGCCTGTAGCCGATCAATGGGGACGTTTTCAAGATCAGATCGTGCGCCAATGGTTGATTTTCCATAATTATGCCAGGCGTAGGCGGAAGACATGATTCTTTCCAGCGTGACGCGGAATGGACTATTTTCTCCTCGTTCCAGTTCATTTCTAACAACGGTCATTTCGCTGTCTAAATCTTTCTTCGCTATGAAGGAGTTGACCATGCGGTCAGCTTCCATATCGAGAGCCCATTCAATATTTTCTTCAGTTGCGGAGAATGTTTCAAAATAGTTGGTGCGATCAGTCCAGGTGCTACCATTGGGTCGAGCCCCATGAGAGCTCAGTTCTGACGGAATATCCTTGTGCCCCGGTGTGCCTTTAAATACCAGGTGCTCCAGTAAATGAGCCATCCCTGTCTCACCGTAGTTTTCGTGCTTGGAGCCAACATGGTATGTCACATTCACCGTGACCGTTTCTTTGGTCTGGTCTGGAAACAATAAAACCTGCAGTCCATTGTCCAGCTGATACTCGGTAATACCTTCAACGGAGGTAATGGGTTGAAGTTTAGATGCTGCTTGCGCTGTAATAGCACTCAGCGTGAGGATTGCGGCTAATGTGCCAACGGACAATAGATTTTTAACCCGGTAAAGATCAAACACAAATTCCTCCTAAGGAAACTCTCTTTCTAATAGATTGATTACGTTAAGTAACCCCGCAGATAGGGTGTCAGCTGAAAATAGTTTTTTCCCGCTTTAATAGCAAAATGCCTAAGAAAACCAATAGAGTGGTAACCGCTATAGAAGTTCCGCTGGCGATAATAGCATGGTGCAGCCCGACGGGTTCACCGCCAATGACATCAACAATCAGTGCGGTAGGTCCCAGTATGGGTACCAGCATTTGCCAGCTTTCCGCACTGCCTGAATTGAAGGTCAAATAGATCCCCGGAACCATAGGCAGCATCACTATGAGGCTGTTGTACGACTGGGCATCTTTAAATGATTTGGCAAAAAGGGACACTAACAATTGCAGCGCTGATGCCAGGAAAATCACCGGAATGACAATGGCTATAATGAGCGCGAACTCTGTCAGCCCCATTGTCAATCTAATACCCAGCTCTTCGAGGGGCGCCACATTGATGCTGAGAATTTGCAGGCCAACACCTAACAGGGTGATGCAGAAGGTCACCAGCACGGCAGCGCTCCACTTGCCAAGAAAGACATAAGCATAGGGGACAGGATTGATCAGTAGTGGTTCCAGTGATTTTCTCTCTCGTTCACCGGCCGTCATGTCCGAGGCCATACCTATTCCCGATGCAAAGACAATGAGTATGGTAAACATAGGGAAGCTAGCCAGTATTTTTGCAGCTACTCGCTGGTCACTGCTGACATTAACGTCATTGATCACCGTAGGGCTGGCAATTGCGGGGCTAATATTTCGAGTAAGCAGGCGAATAGAACCGATTTTCATCGACCACTGATTAATGAGTTGTCGAACTTTCCTGACCTTGCCCTGGGCGTTACTACGTGAATGATCTGATAGTAGGTCGATTGTTGCTGGGCGCTGTCCGCGAAAGTCTTCAGCAAAATTTTCAGGAATAATGAGTATGACGTCGAATGCCTGGCTGAGAATATCTTCTTTCGGATTGCCTGGGGCGGGAACGACAGTGATGCCCGCTTCAGTCAACCAATCCATCAGTGGTTTGGCGTTTTCCATCCCTTGCACCGGCAAAGTGATGTGGTCGCTGCCGTTTTGTATGCTGACAATAAAATGCATGCTGCCCAGACTGAATATTGCAAAGAATATAGGCATAAACAATGCCGTGGAAAGGGATTTAAAATCCCGTATCCCGTCGAGAATTTCTTTATTAAGAATCGCAACATATTGATAAAACACTAGCGTATATTCTCCGGGGTGTTGGCGCCTTCACCGTAGGCAAAGTGCACAAACGCATCTTCCATGTTGTGTTTGTTGGCTTTCGCTATTACCGTGCTCTGCTCGCCTTCGATAATAACTTTCCCCTGTGCAACAATAGCAACACGATCACATAAATTAGATACCTCGTGCATTAAATGACTGGAAAATATGACACACTTGTTGTCGGCTTTCAGCCGCAAAAGCAATGCACGTACTGCCTGGGTAGTGAGTACGTCCAAGCCATTGGTTGGCTCATCTAACAGAATGTAGTCTGGATTATGCACTAACGCTCGAGCGAGACTGACTTTCATTCTTTCTCCCTGTGAAAACCCCCCTGTTTTTCGGTCAATGATGGCGTGCATATCCAGAATATCAACAAAATTGGAGATGCTGTGTTTGATTTCTGCTGACTTCATTCCCTGAAGCTTTCCAAAGTAGGCTATGTTTTCTCGCGCCGTGAGTCGGGTGTACAAATTACCCCCATCCGGAAGAACGCCCATTCGTTGTTGTATCTGAAGGGTGTGTTCGGGTACATTTATCCCGTCCACGAGTAAGGTGCCACTGTCGGGTTTAGAGAGTCCATAGAGCATTCTAAGGGACGTGGTCTTGCCCGCGCCATTGGGGCCGAGCAAACCAAAAATCTCACCCTGTTTGGCGACAAAACTCACGTCGTCAACAGCAACAACGTTGCCGAAGGTTTTGCGAATATGTTTGATTTCAATCACCGCAGAACCTCCACGCTATCTTTCGTAGGCGACAGCAGGCCGGGGCCAGCGCTGTCAATAAAATAACTACCTGGCATGATGTTTTTTATGCAATTTGTATTGATGAGGGTCGACGTTGTTGCTGAATAGAACTGCTGTATCAAATTCGGCATGCAGCCGAGGCCCGACACATTGTGGTGGCCGCCAGCAACAATAATGTGCTGACTTCGAGACAGGCCATCTTGCACTAATTCCGCCCAGCGTGGTGGAGTTGCTGGGTCGATTTCTCCTGATAGGAGTAATACCGGCACATCGGACTGGAGCGGTTCGAAGTAGGCTGGGTCAATAATACGGGAAGAAATCATTTCGCAGGATGTGTCGAATACGTCATTGTCGACGGCGGATAGCAGTGAGAGAGAACCTTGTTGGTTAACGGGCTTTCGGTGATTCTGAAACTGATTGTCTTCCGCGCAAAGAATATTCAATTGCATGCCCTCACTGATTCCTGAGCTAATACTATCAAGGCCGAGAGTTTGCATGCTATAAAGCATAGAAAAATCACCGGTTATTGCCTTGTTGATTGCCAGCGGAACGATGGTAGTCAGGTCTCTAACATAAAGGCTGAATCTCACCCAGCTAGAGATAACTACATCATCGATATATACCGGGGTTTGTTGTTCGGTTCGCGGGTGTTTGAGTGCAATACGTTGAGGCTGCTCCCTTAACGTTGCCAGTAACTCCAGCCATTGTGATTGCAGGTCGGGAAAATTGTTGTCAC
>CAYNZI010000066.1:0-4060 GCA_964401565.1 uncultured Spongiibacteraceae bacterium | reverse complement strand
ACAGTGCTCAAACACTTTCGCTAAGGCCCTGCTTGAGTCTTCTATTATATGGGCGGGCAACTCGATAGCCACCGGTGCTACGCCATCCAGGACCGCGCGATTGATAGAGTTGGGGGATTGACGCAAGTATTCGAGAATCACCCTTGTGCCATACGATGCCCCCCACACGTTGATACTTTGGTAATCCAAGGCCAAGCGAACCTGCTCTAAATCCCAGGCGGCGTAGGGCGTTGTGTAGAAGGATAAGTCGCTATCATAGCTATCGATGCATTCTTGCATGTGCTCGTTAGCGATTTGACGGGCTTCGAGTGGCCGCAAAGACATTGTCTGAAATGGGTCCGACTCGCAGTCCAGAGGGTTGGATTGCCCCGTCCCCCGTTGATCGACAAACACAAAGTCATGATTTTTCAAGAGCGATGAAAATTGATGCCGGATTACTGACGCTATTTCAGTGGACGCTTGCCCTGGTCCGCCTGCGATAAAGAAAATGGGAGGGTATTGTCGGTCTTGGATGGCGGGTAGGCGCATGATATGCAAACTAATCTGTTTGCCGGCACTATGATCGGCATTCTCGGCCACCATCAGTGTGCCGCATTCAGCGCCATAGACGGTTTGCTTGCCAGCAAGACGGGGACAATCTCTGAACGTTATCGTCTGCTTGTCGACGTTTACCGTGGACGTTTCAGCGGCAATTGTTTGGGCAAAACTGGACGCATGGGTTAGCCAAAAGATAAGCGCCGTTATGACTAGAGCTGGGATCTTTGTTGATGAATGCGTTTTATCCATTTAGCGTCCCGGTGGAATCTTGGCTGATTGTCATCTCGGATGGGTGAAATGGTTAATGTCATACCGTTCAATGAATCAGTATTATGATCAGGGTTGGTTATCTATTGCTGAACGCATTAGCGATATCATATTGGGTTTGGCTGAAAAGAGAGAATCCCCAAAACCTGAATTCTGAGGTTGTCTACAAAGGGATAAGCGTGTTAATAACCAGCTGCCACTTGAGTGTGGCAGTCATATTCTGTGCCGGCACGGTATAACCTATACGCTGAATTGCACGTCGCGCTTGTCCTTAGACTGCTCTATGAACTCACAAGTCCTGCAGTTTCGGCCGGGGTTAAGTTGAGAGCTTCAACCACCATATTGAAAAAATCGACTTCCAGTGCTGATATCTGACCATCCGCGCCAAACACTTCGATCAGTGCATTGACAATGGACTGGTTCTGTTTGGAATCAAGCTGTGGGCCAACTCGTTCAAGGTACTTGTTGATGGGAGCAGTTTCGAACAACTCAGAAGCCGCCGCTACCCTGATATCAGCCGAGCTGATTTCTTCGCCAAGCAGCTTCAGCAAAATACTTTGTACTGTTTCGACTTCGCTTTCGTAGGTCACCATGTCTGCACGGGTAGCTCTGGAAAGGGTCATCAGCAGCATTTCTTTGTAGAGCTCACGTTTTTCTTCCGGATTATCAGCGCCACCGAAAAACTTCTTGATATGAGCCAGATTTGTAATAGACATGATCTTCCCTTTGATTATTTAGTTATCAGTGGCTGAGTATATGCTTTTGCAAGGTTTGGCTTCAAGTCGCGTGTTGATTTTTACCCTGTTGTAGCACATATGTTTTAATGGCGGTTCACGATTGGCCAGTATTCAGGTGTTCAGTATAATCAATCATGATTCTATAGAGCAATCCATGGGCGCTTCCGGTGATGGCATCAGCTATCATGCCATCAGAATCACAGGCTTTTGCGGCGTTGACTATCCTCTTGTATTGGCGAATAAAGTTTTGACTATGACGTGTTCTGATCTCCGTGCCATAAAAAAGATTCATCATATCTTGCTCGCCGGCGGCATTGATAAACAAGAAGCGACGCGTGAACACTTCTGGATCACCGCGAACTTGCTCAGCCCAGAGTTCAGCCATACCGTCACTATCAACTAATCCTGTCCCATCTGACCCCTGACTTGAAATAAACAACATTCCAAGAATGCCACCCATTGACTCCCTAACTACCTCATAGATACGCATAAACGTCTGTTGTTGAGTATGTAGTGCGCTGGCTTGAATACTAACGGCTTGCAATGCGGCGTTGTCTGCACTTTTTTGCATTTCAGTGTGTTGTTGCTGAATCACTGCCGTGTTTTTGGCCAGCTCTTTTTGTTGCAAAAAGTAGCCAACAACCAGCCACAGGAATGCTAACGGGGCAAATGCGCCTTCGAGAAAGCTCCCGAGCGCTTCAAGTGGTTGTGAGAAAAACTGATCCCAACCGATAACTGTACTCAAATAGAAGAGCCCAAAACCAAGCCAGAATGCTGTTAGCGACATTGCTAGGACGAGGCGCCAATCCAGTTGTTTGATTATTTTCTGTATCACAATATGGCCTTGTTGACAGGCTTAACCCTATAAAATGCAAGGCTTTGGCCGTTAAATTTGATGCTTACGCCATCGTACTTGCGGGATAAGCGAGCTGTCAAGCAGCGCTCAGGCGGGAGGGAGGTCGCCAGCTGTGGAGCAAAAGCGTCGCACCGTTGCCGGGTTCAATAGCCCCTGTCTCCCAGGCACGTTCAGTTTGATTATTGGCCGGAATAAACTTCAGGGATTGAGTTTTAGAATCGAGAATCGAGAATCGGGCCGGGCACCACCGCTCCATAGTCCTGGGCCGTTCCGGCTTCCCTCGTCCATTTCAGAGCCTTAAAACGCTTCGCTGTCTCTTCCACTCCCTCGGCCTGAACTTTAACTATTCCTCGGTGGTACCCGGCCCGATCCTCTACCACCGTGTTGAATTTTTGGCGATTCGATTCGACTTGATACTGAGTTCTGACGGGCGGCGATATTGTGCCATGGGATCACTGCTATCAGAGGCAATGGAATACACTATACTTCACACATATGTGGCAGCGGCGGTAACTTTAGATGAACGTTCAGATATCGTGTGTGCGGTAAATCAGCCGCTGTAAATTGGATAGAATATGAAGAATGATATTGAACTGGCGATTGGCTACCCAATTTGGGTGTATAAATTAGTGTTTCCTTTTCGCTACGGGAATCTATTGGCTGGACTGCTGATCTTTGTATTGATTTGGACGGTTCTTGGGCTACTCGGTGGTGAAATCAGTTTTTACTTAAAACTGTTCTTTGTCGGTATGTGTGCTTATACCGTCCCAGTGTTTGCAAGCATTATAACGAAAACAACAGCAGCCTTCGATGAGGTTGCCCCGTTACTGGATGATTGCGATGAAGGTCTCGAAATAGAGCGTCATCATTTTACCCATCGCAGTGGACGGTGGTTTTTTGCAGTAACGCTGCTGAGTATCGTCTTTTGGTTTGCTCACGTGATTGCATTAGGGTGGACTTACAACCACGATTTGATGGCCAATTTTTCTGGTCACCAAAACGCCAGTACGGTTGGGGCTTTTTTCGTCTGGATGCTCATGATGACAACCAATTACGCACTGGTCGAAAATGCATTTTTACTGGCGAAATTAGGCCGTCGGATACCCGTTGATTTACTGAGAGATTCACACCATGTTGCCATTGCTCGAGTAGCTATTATGTCGACGCTATCGGTAATAGGCGCGCAATCGCTGTTTGTTTTGTTAATGTTAGATGCTGAGGCCACCTGGGTTTCGTTTTTCCCCGGTGCTTTAATCACTATGGGCCCGATGCTGGGCCTGTTCCTGATTCCGGTATTGCCGTTATATCATCGTTTGCGCGAGGCTAAGCGCAAAGAATTGTTGGCTATAGACGCTCAAATAGCACTACTGCGTCCCGATCCTGATATTAAGCTTCATGAGCTGGCCAGTCTGGGTAATCTTAATCAGTTACTCTTGTATCGCCGCGAGATTCGCCAGGTTTCTGAGTGGCCGTTTGATGTGCCGGCATTGGCCCGGTTGGCTTTCTATCTGATCTTGCCGCCGTTGACATGGGTGGCTGCTGCATTAATAGAGAATGTGGTGGATACCGTTATTTAAACGCGCGGTTGATATCGCTATCCACCACATTCTCTATTAATGCAGCAGCCACCCATGTCAACGGCGCGTTTAAATAACGGTATCCA